>CAZHLF010000023.1:0-16922 GCA_964532845.1 uncultured Tissierella sp. | reverse complement strand
TTAGAGTTTCTAATTGGATTGTTGCTGATTTCATAATTATTCTCCTCTCTAATTCTTAATATCTTCTTCTTAATTTCATTTTACACTATTTTTATTAATAAAAGATGATTAAAGTCATACTTTCAAATATTATCTAAGTTTATATTTTAATAGTCTCATACCGTTAAGGATAACTACTAATATACTAGCTTCGTGTACCAACATACCTATTGACATACTTACCCATTCACTAAATAACACACCAGCAAGTAATAATAAAACCACACCAACTGCAATTAAGATATTTTGCTTCATATTATTTGCAGTAGCTTTTGTTAATCCAAGAGCATGTGGTAAACGGCTAAAATCTGAATTCATCAGTACAACATCTGATGTTTCAATTGCAACATCTGTTCCACTACCCATTGCGATGCCTATATGAGCAAGTGCTAGGGAAGGGCTATCATTTACTCCATCTCCTACGAAAGCAACTATTTGGCCTTCTTCTTCAATTAGTTTCTTTATATAAGCTTGTTTATCCTCCGGTAACATATTTCCATGAGCTTCAGTTAGTCCTAGTTCACTACTTACTACATCAACAGTACCTTGGTTGTCACCTGAAAGCATAACTAAGTTCTTTACCCCTAGTTTTTTTAATCTTCTTAAGTCTTCCTTAACACCTGGACGAATTTGATCTTTAATCCCCATTATAACTTTTAGTTCTCCATCAACAGATGTAATTACTAGTGAGTTTCCGTATCTTTCAAAATTATCCACATCAGCCTTTGCTTTTCCACTGAACACTACATTTTCTTCTTCCATTAATAGAACATTACCCACAGCTACCCTGTGTCCATTTACAGTAGCTACTATTCCGCCACCTTTTATTACCTCAGTATTTTCAACTGCATGGAATGTTGTTTCACCTATTTCTTGTAATACTGCCTTTGCCAGTGGGTGATCTGATTCCCGTTCAATACTTGCTAAATATCCTAAAACTTCATCTATATTATCTCCATAATACTCTTTTTCTGCTACAGATGGGTTTCCTATAGTAAGGGTTCCTGTTTTATCGAATACCATTGTATCTAATCTGCTGAAATCACCAATTACCTCGCTACCCTTTAGTAATACACCATGTCGTGCTCCATTTCCTATACCAGCTACATTTGATACGGGAACACCTATAACTAAAGCACCAGGGCATCCAAGAACCAGAATAGTTATAGCAAGTTCTACATCTCTTGAAAATAACCACACGATAAATGCAAGAACAAGAACTGCTGGTGTATACCATTTTGAGAATCTATCTATAAAACGCTCAGCTTCAGACTTTGAGTCTTGTGCCTCTTCTACAAGTTCAATAATCTTACCAAATGTTGTATCCTCACCTACACGGTCTGCTACTATTTGAATTGTACCATTGTCTAAGATTGTACCTGCAAATACATTAGAACCTTTTTCCTTTGATACTGGAATTGATTCCCCTGTAATACTTGCTTCGTTAATACTACCTTCTCCAGTTAAAACAGTACCATCAACTGGAACCTTTGCCCCTGTCTTAACTAAAAGAATATCTCCTACATCAACTTCGTCAACTTCAACTTCTTCAAACTCACCATTTTCCATCCTTTTTAATGCACTTTCCGGTGCCATTTCTGTTAACTCTTTGATGGCTGAACGGGTTTTATTAAGTGTTCTTAATTCTAGATATGCACCAAATAAGAATAGAAAAGTAACAATTGCTGATTCTTCAAAATTTTGAATCAAGAATGCACCGCCAACAGCTATTGTAACTAATACATCTATACTTACTACTTTAACCCTTAAGGCCTGATATGCCTGGATAGCTATAGGTGCAGCACCAAAGATAGATGCTATAATAAGTACCCACTCAAATATTACCATGTTACCTGTAGTCCACTTTGTTATAAAGGCAAGTGAAATTAAAATTCCGCTTATTACGGTGATTTGATTTTTTTTACCTAATATATGATTTAAATGCTTTTGCATCATAATTCCTCCCAATGCCCTATTTCTCTATCTAATTATCAATCTCTAATTACATCTATTATTCCCCAGGTTTCCCAACATCTGTCTGTTTTTTATTTCGAAAATGAGGAACAAAAGGATTCCTAGAATATTTCTTTAGAAGCCATTTCGTTTTTCTCTAAGCATTATAAGCTTCTTCTACTAGAGACAACATCTTGAATACTGCTTCATAGCTTTCGCATACATCCCCAGGAACTGTATAGTTATCTGTGATTTCGCGTAACTCTTTGAACTCATTATCTAAGTTTGGTTTATCTTTACTTGTCGCTTTAATTTTTTCATTGATTTCCTCAAATACTCTTTTTACATCGTGAAATTCTGGGTGATGTGCACCATGAACACGGTCTACAACAGGTACAAATTGCTCTAGTCTTTTTAAGTTAGTTTTTGTCTCGTCTTTAAAATTCTTCATATTATATTCTCTCCTTTAAAATTAATTATGTAGTTACTTAGGTTAAATACATTCTATCATAGGTTTGATATGAAGTATTTGACCTAAATCAAACTTTCATAATATTTTGCAGTTTGGTTAAAATATTTTAAGGTGATTTTATGTTTGTTTTAAGCAATTCATTAGATGAAAATATTAAGATGTTTAAAGAAACTTTTAAAAATGACAATACATTTGTAACAAGGGAATTTCAAAGTCACAGTAATCCTGATTACAGGTTTTATGTTCTCTATATTGAAGGCATGGCTGATTCTAGTATCATTGCTAAAGACATTATTATGCCAATTATGCAAATGGAAAAAGACATAGTAATCCATGATATTGGTGTACTCTCTAATAAGATTATTCAATCAAGTGATGTTAAGAAATCAAATGAACCTATGGATATATTAGATTCAATTATAAGAGGGGATGCAGTACTCCTAATGGATGGTCAAATCCAATCAATAATAATAAGTAGTAAAGGATATAAAACAAGGAATATTGATGAACCGGATATAGAAAAGACCATCAGGGGTCCTAGAGAAGGTTTTACTGAATCATTGCTTACTAACTTAAGTTTAGTAAGAAGAAAATTAGAAACAAAGGATTTAAAATTCCAATTTAAAACAATTGGCACAAAAAGTCGTACTCAAGCATGTATTTGCTATATTAAGGGAACTTGCGATGAGAAAATTCTGGATGAATTGAATAAAAGAATTGATTCTATAGAAATTGATGGTCTCTTAGATGTTAAGTATATCCATGAGTTAACAGATGATAGAAATCTATCCATATTTGAAATGTCCGGCGTAACTGAGAAACCAGATGTTTTTGCATCCAAGCTTTTGGAAGGTAGAATTGGTGTAATTTTAGATGGCACACCTACTGCAATGACAGTACCATTTTTATTTATTGAAAACTTTCAAACAGGTGAAGATTATTATACTAATTATTATTTTTCATCCATTAGGAGAATAATACGGATACTTGGATTTATAATAACTACTTCTTTTCCAGCAGTTTATTTGGCATTAGTAACTTACCATAAGGAAGTTTTGCCCCCTACTTTTATACTTAGCATATTGAGTTCTCGCCAGGGTGTTCCTTTTCCAACTGTAGTGGAGCTTTTAGGCTTGTTTCTTGCCTTCGAAATATTGATAGAAGCAGGTTCAAGGACTCCAGGATATATAGGGCAGACTTTAGGTATAGTTGGAGCATTGATATTGGGATCTGCTGCTGTTGAAGCCAGAATTGTCAGTTCAGCTATGATTATAGTAGTTGGGATATCTAGTGTATCTTCTCTTATGTTACCGGGTATTAAATCACAAAGTGTAATTTTGAGACTAAGCTTTATATTTGGATCCGCCATATTTGGTTTATATGGATATATATTGTCAATGGCGGTTTTACTTATACATCTTTTTAGCTTGAAAAGCTATGGCATGCTATATATGTCAACTATAAACTCCCTTTATGGTAAGGATTTAAAGGACACTTTTATTAGGGGACCAAGGTGGTATATTGAAAGAACAAGGTCTGGAGGGATAAAATGAAAAAGCTCTGTCTACTCTTAACATTTAGCTTACTCTTGATCTTTCTTACTGGGTGTTGGGACTATAGAGAGATAGAGGATGCTACTATTGTGAATATTATTTGCTTAGATAAAGATGAAAAAACAAAAGAGTATATTTTAAGTATAGAAGTTATGGATGTGAAAGGACTTGCTCAGGGGGTAGATGTAAGTCCTCAAATAATTGAAGCAAGAGGTACTTCGATAATTGATGCAGTAAGGAATTTAATCTCTATTACGACCAAGGTTCCATACTGGAGTCATGTTACTATGGTTATATTAAGTCAAGAAATTGCTAGGGAGGGTATTGTGCCCGTTCTAGACTGGATTGCAAGAAGTCCGGAACTTCAATTAACACTTAATATCTTCGTATCCAAGGAAAAAACAGCAAAGGAGATACTAAGAAGTGGTGAGAGATTTACCATGACGAGAATTTTTGAATATGAAACCATAAGTAAAGCCTTCAGATTTTTAGCTAAATTACCATATGTTAAAGCAAATAAAGTAATAAATGAGGTCCAAAGTAAGGAATTGTATACTGTAATACCAACAGTTGAAACACTGGATCTTCATGGTGATACTTATGCCAACTTTATAGGTTCTGCATATTTCAAAGAAGGAAAGTTAGAAGGATTTTTTAGTCCAATAGATACAATGAAATATCTTTTTGTTCTGAACCATGTTAAGGGTGGGGCATTGGTTGTTCCCGCTGACGGGGAGGGAGAGATTGTCAGTTTATCTATATATAAAAATACTACCAAAATAAAAATAGACTTTATTGATGATAATATTGAGATAAATGTTAATATCAAGCCAGTTGTAAGCATTGCTGAGATTGATGGTGTTGTTGATTATACCAGTAAGGAAGGCAGAAAGATTCTAAAAGAAAACGCTGACCTATTTATAGAGAATGAAATACAGACTTTTATTGAAGATGTGCAAAAAAAGCCAGGTATAGATGTATTTAATTTTGGAAATAAGATTAAGAAAAGACATCCAGGACTTTGGAAGAAGATAGAAGAGGATTGGCCTCAGATCTTTAGAGAAGTCTCAATAAAAGTAAATTCAGATATTAAGATAAAAAGCAGCCAACACATAACAACACCTATTGGAGCTGATATAAAATGATTAATAATGATGAAGTAATAACAAGCAAACAAGGGATATTCTTGGTTAGTATTTTTACTGTTGGTACATCTATAATACTTAGTGGAATTACTTTGGCCAAACAGGATATCTGGATATCCTTTATTCTGGCTTTTATTGCATCAATCCCCTTAATATTTATTTATAGTAAGATTTTAAGTTTTTTTCCAGGAAAGAGCATATACGAAATAATGGACTTAACCTTTGGGAAGATACTTGGAAGGGTATTTGCATTTTTGTTTATCCTGTATTTTTTATACCTTAGTGCACTTTGTTTAAGAAACATAACTGAATTTATCCAGGTAGTTTCCCTAAGGTTGAGCCCACAGTATTTTAGTGGACTATGGATTATATTAGTCAGTGCATATATGGTAAAATCAGGTCTAGGAGTCTTTGGAAGGTGGTCTAACTTTACTTTTGTATTTATTATGTTGTTGGTTATAGTTCTATTTGGGGCATCCATTCCTCAGATTGATTTTGATAACATTTTACCGGTTTTATATAATGGATGGGGTCCAGTTTTAAAAAATTCCATATCAATATTTTCTTTTCCCTTTGGTGAAGTAGTTGTATTCTTGGCCTTTTTTAATAATCTTAGTGAGAATAAGAAAACATTTAAGATATTTCTTCTATCTTTTATAATTAGTGGGTCCGTGTTATTATTGTCAACAATCAGAAGCATTTTTATCTTGGGATTTCCTTTAGTTGATAATACCTATTTTCCAGCATATTATACAAATACACTTGTAAGACTGGATAGCATTATTGAGAATGTTGCTATATTCTCAACTATAATACTACTACTAGCTGGTCTTGCCAAGTTTACAACTTGTTTATTTTCTATTTGCATAGGACTTAAGTATATTTTTAATTCCAACAAGTATAGTACTTTTTCTTTA
This sequence comes from uncultured Tissierella sp., assembly GCA_964532845.1. Taxonomy (GTDB): domain Bacteria; phylum Bacillota; class Clostridia; order Tissierellales; family Tissierellaceae; genus Tissierella_B. The sequence goes on along the minus strand of CAZHLF010000023.1, from coordinate 10,843 downwards.
CCGGTGGGAACTTTATCCTTGATTATTTCCCAACTAATATTTACTTCTACAATGGAGATGATGGAAAGTGTAATGGTTTACCATTATTATGCTTTGCCTTTTCAAGTTCTTCTCCCTTTGATTATTCTAATCTTTAGCTGGAGAAAAACAAGAAAACTTGGGAATAAGAATTAGGATAGTAAATTTGATTTGCCATAAAATTTAGTGTATTATATATGATAATAAAAGATAGGGATTTCTCTCTACTTCTAATGAGAGGACTGATTTTATGTCAAATATAAAAGGCTATATTTTTATAATTATATCAGGTATAGTATTTGGCTCAATGCCACTATTTGCTAAGATATTTTATAATAATGGATGTACACCCTTAAGTCTAGTGTTTTATAGATTTTTTCTTTCATTACCATTTTTATATTTAATTACTATGAAGTTAGATATTGATTTAAGGGTAACGAAGAAAGAAATCATGGACCTAATTTTAATTTCAGTCTTCGGATATTCTGCAACAGCAGGACTCTTATATCTTTCTTACAACTTTATTCCATCAGGATTATCAACTTCATTACATTTTATTTATCCTGTTCTTATTACTATAGCTTGTATTGTTATATATAAAGAGAAATTGAATTTCACTAAAATATTTTGTGCATTTCTTTGTACATTGGGAATATTTTTATTTTTGCATGAGTTAGACCTAAATGAAAAGAGTTATATAGGGATTTTGTTGGCTGCTGCATCTGGTTTTACTTATTCATATTATATGATTGCTTTGGAGCGAAGCAGTGTACATAAAATGCATACTTTCAAAGTTGTTTTTTATTTATGCTTAATATCTTCAGTTGTTCTTTTAGTATATAATCTTATCCTAGGTACTTTTGTTTATAATTTCATACCATCTATTTGGGTGGGTTTAGTTTTATTCGCACTATTGATTACTATAGGTGCAGTTTCCCTTTTTCAAAAAGGCTTGAGTATAATTGGAGCACATAATACATCTATATTAAGTACAACTGAACCTATCACCAGTGTAATTATTGGCATATTTCTCTTTGGTGAACCTTCTAACTTGAAAGTAATACTTGGAATATTGTCGATTGTTTTATCAGTGGTATTACTCAGTATAAACGATAAGCGGAAAGAAGACGTAAAAGTAATGTTAGGCGATAATTAAGGTACTCTTTATAGGTTGTTTATTGTAAAATAACACTTTATATGCTATTATTAGTTGGGAATGAAGTTCTCCCATGGGAATACCTAAACCGCAATTATGCTGATGACTTCTGCAATTACGCAGGAATTGTCAGCTTTTTTTAATTTTTATGGCTGCATATACACCTAAGGCGACAGTACAGGCTGCAATAGGAGCAATTCCTCTTTCCATGGGATTATCCAGTGGAAAGCAGATTTTAACAGTAGCAGTATTGTCTATTTTAATCACAGCACCATTGGGTGCAGTAGCTATAGACAAACTATATACAAAACTTCTTGATAGGAATAGTTAGGAGGAAATAAAATGGCATTATCATTAGTATTGGCAGAAAAGCCTTCAGTTGGTAGAGACATTGCCAGGGTTTTAAACTGCAGTAAAAAGGGAAACGGATATTTTGAAAATAATAAATACATTGTCACCTGGGCTTTAGGACATTTGGTTACTTTAGCAGATCCAGAAGAGTACAATAATAAGTTCAAAGAATGGGACTTAAATGACCTGCCTATATTACCAAAAGATATGAAATTGGTGGTAATAAAGCAGACCAATAAACAGTTTCAAATTGTTAAGGGCTTAATGAATAGAAAAGACGTAGGAGATATTATATTGGCTACAGATGCTGGAAGAGAAGGTGAACTTGTAGGCAGATGGATCATTGAGAAATCCAATGTAAATAAGCCAATTAAAAGACTCTGGATATCATCAGTGACGGATAAGGCAATAAAAGATGGTTTCAATAATCTTAGAGATGGTAAAGCATATGAAAACCTCTACCATTCAGCTGTAGCAAGAGCCGAAGCGGACTGGATTGTTGGGATAAATGCTACTCGTGCATTAACTACCAAATATAATTCTCAATTGTCCTGTGGTAGAGTTCAAACTCCAACCTTGGCTATAATAGCCCAAAGAGAGGAAGAAATAAAAAGTTTTGTCCCTAAGGATTACTATGGAATATTAGCAAATACAAAAGAGCTAAAGCTTACTTGGCAGGATAAAAACAATAACACCAGGTCATTTAACAAGGAGCAAATAGATAAGATATTAGCTTCAATCAAAGGAAAGCAAGCTACAGTTGTGGATGTAAATAAAACTCTTAAAAAGACATATTCACCAGCTTTATATGATTTGACTGAGCTTCAAAGAGATGCTAATAAACTATTCAATTTCTCGGCTAAAGAAACATTATCAATAATGCAAAGGCTATATGAAAATTATAAGATATTGACCTATCCAAGAACAGACTCCAGATATATATCCCAAGATATAGTAGCTACATTGAAGGATAGATTAAAAGCAATAAGTATAGGCTCATATAGTAAGTTTGCTAATGCAATATTATCAAAACCTATTCTAGGTAATAAATCCTTTGTAGATAATTCAAAGGTATCTGACCATCATGCAATTATCCCAACTGAGCAAAGGGTAACTTTGTCTGAGTTAACAGACAAGGAACGAAAGATATATGATTTAGTAATAAAGAGATTTTTAGCGGTACTATATCCTCCATTTGAATATGAACAAACAACTATTAAGGCAAAAATAGGGGAAGAAAGCTTTATAGCCAAAGGCAAAAGAGTAATCAAGGAAGGCTATAAGGAAATCTATACATCTAGAGATGACGAGGATGAGGATGATATAGGAGAGCAGCTCCTTCCACTGATAAACAAGGGAGATAAGCTGGATGTTTTATCCCTTTCACAAACAAGTGGAAAAACAAAGCCACCTGCACCATTAAATGAAGGAACCCTTTTATCAGCTATGGAGAATCCTACAAAGTATATGGATAGTCAAAATAAGGAGCTGGCAAAGATTCTTGGGGAAACAGGTGGAATAGGAACTGTAGCTACTCGAGCAGATATTATTGAAAAATTATTCAATACCTTTCTAATTGAAAATAGAGGTAAGGATATATTTATAACTGGTAAGGGCAAACAACTCTTAGAATTAGTACCTGAAGAGATGAAATCTCCAAATTTAACTGCAGAATGGGAAAAGAAACTAGGGCAAATAGCTCAAGGAAAATTAAATAAGAAGACATTTATCAACGAAATGCAGGAATACTCAAAAGAGATTATAAAAGAAATAAAAACCAGTGAAGAAAAGTTTAGACATGACAATATGACCAGGACTAAGTGCCCTGATTGTGGAAAATTTATGTTAGAGGTAAAAACCAAGCATGGTAAGAGCTATGTTTGTCAGGATAGAGAATGTGGCCATAGAAAGTCGATTTCCAAGACAACAAATGCTAGATGTCCGAATTGCAAAAAACGTATGGAGCTTAAAGGAGAGGGAGAAGGACAAATCTTCTCTTGTTCTTGTGGGTTTAGAGAAAAACTATCTTCTTTTAACGAAAGAAAAAAACAGGAAAAAAGTGGAGTAAATAAAAGAGAAGTTTCAAAGTATTTAAAGGAACAAAAGAAGGACAATGAAGTCTTGAACACAGATTTAGCAGATGCATTGAAAAAATTGAAATTTTAATTAAAAATTGCGGAGGGTTGTTTTATTTAAAACAAAATTACCACCCGCAATTTTTCTTGCAAAAATATGATATAATGAGGTGGATACCAAGCTTAATTCATCTTTGAAAATAAACAATAATGGTGATGCTATGAAAAAAGCAACTTTAATTCTTTGTATAATGTTAATCTTAATATATCCTGAGTTAACCTATGCGAATCAGGAAGTTTATAGAGTGGCTGGTGATAGTCAGTTTCCTCCTTATGAATATGTGGATACAGATGGTACTTTTAAGGGGTTTAATGTTGATATGCTTAAGGCTATAAGTCTTGTAACTGGGATGGAATTTGAATTTATCCCTATGAAATGGGAGGATGCATATCACTCCATTGATAGAGGGCAAGCTGATATAATTCAAGGGATGAAGGTATCTGATATTAGAAAATATCAATTTTTGTTTACAGATTCCCTTTTAATGAATTCACAGTCTATATTTGTCCTAGATGAAAACAAGACTATTTTCAATAAATTAGACCTTAAAGGTAAAGTAGTAGCTTTAAATAAAGAAGATATTATTTATCAAGAAATAAATAAAATAGAAAATGTTGAAATAATCTTATATGATTCCTTGGAAGAAGCATTACAAAGCCTACTAGATGGGAAAGTTGATGCACTAATTGGAAACACCTCAACTGTAAATTATCTTTGTAAGGAAAAGGATGCAATCCAACGGGTTAAAATAGTGGGTGACAGTCTTAATGAACAGAAGTATTCCATAGCAGTTGATATCGATAATGAAATGCTTCTATCAAAGCTAAATGCCGGAATTAATGAGCTTCAGCAAAATGGAATGTATGATTCATTGTACAGGAAATGGTTTGGAACACCTATAAAGAATACAAGAACACAATATGAAAAATTGTGGAAGATAACAATTGGGATAACTGGAGTATTAGCAATTTGGGGGTTTTTAAAGCAAAGTGTAAATAAGAAGTTGAAACTAATAATTGAAACCAAAACAGAGGAACAAAAAGCACTAATTAATGAACTAAGACATTATGATAAGTTGCAGTTTATGGAGAAAATAATCTCTTCCCTGGCCCATGAAATAAGAAATCCAATGACTTCTATTAAGCTATATACTAGTCAGATGAAAAACAAAATTGAAAACAAGGAATTTATCCTTGCAGCTTCTGAGGATATCCCAGAAGAAATTGACAGAATTGATGGCCTTATTAAGGAATTTATGGAGTATACATCTCCACGTAAGCCTGTAATTGAAGATCTAAACTTATATGATGAAATATCAAAGACTATTAAACTTTTTAAGTTACACATTAGGAGTATTAATTTGGTAATAGACATTGATAAGAATATTTATGTTAAATTTGATATTTCCCAATTTAAGCAGTTAGTTTTAAATATTTTGCTTAATAGCAAAGATGCAGTAAAGGATATACAAGCTCCTTCGATACGAATTTCAGCAGAAGAATCAGAAGGAGAAATAATCCTATCCTTTAAAGACAATGGATATGGTATGATTGAAGAGGATATTCAATATATATTTGAACCATTTTATACAACAAAGGAATTTGGCAATGGAGTTGGGATGTTTGTAGTTAAGAAAATTGTAGAAGAAAATGGTGGAAATATTATTGCTATCAGTGATGGCAAAGAACAGGGAATGAATATTATTCTAAGGGTTAAAAAGGGTGAAATACATGAAAAATAAGCTACTTATCGTTGATGATGAATCGAAAATATTAAGGTCTCTAAAATTTCTTCTTGAAGATGAATATGAAATCTATACAAGTGAAAATCCGGTAGAAGCTCTTGAAATATTCACCAAGGAGAAGATTTACCTTGTTCTTTTGGATTTAAGGATAAGAGAAGATAATGGTCTTGATTTGATGAAAAAATTATTAGAATTTGAACCTAATGCAATAATAATTATTATGACAGCATATTCAACTATAGAAAATTCAATTAATGCTATTAAATCAGGTGCCTATTACTTAATCACAAAGCCAATAGATAATGACCAACTTATTTTGCTACTTAAGACTGCCAATGAAAAGTTGAAAATGTTCCAAAAAATAAATAGTCTTGAGGGCCATTTAAAGAAGGACATAATTGGTGAATCCCAGCATATAAAGGGAGTAATAGACATAATCAACCGTATTAAAGACACCAATGCTACAATATTAATAACTGGGGAAAGTGGTACAGGAAAAGAGCTTATTGCCCAGAAGATTCATACTTCAAGTAATCGTTATGATAAGCCATTTGTAGCTATAAACTGTGCAGCTATGCCAGGTGAGCTTTTGGAAAGTGAACTTTTTGGTTATAAGAAAGGTTCTTTTACAGGGGCATTTAAAGATGAAATAGGTATAATTAGAAGGGCTCATAAGGGGACACTTCTTCTTGATGAAATTGGAGAAATGAATTTAAGGCTTCAGTCAAAGCTTCTAAGGTTTTTGCAGGATAAAGAAGTTAGGCATATTGGTGATGAGAAATCACATATAGTTGATGTTAGAATAATCTGCATTACTAACAGAGATTTGAAAAAAGAAGTTGAAGCAGGTAGATTTAGAGAAGATCTTTACTATAGAATAAATGTAATCAATATTGTTTCTCCACCATTAAGAGATAGAATTGAAGACTTAAAATATCTGGTACCTTATTTTATTGATAAATATAATATATCTTTCAATAAAAACGTACAGGGTATAACTGATGAAGCTTATTCTATACTTAAAAATTACACATTTAAAGGAAATATTCGAGAGTTGGAAAATATTATCCAAAGAGCAGTCTTGTTAGATACTTCAGGATATATTAGCCCTGATATACTTCATATAAATACACACGAAATAAGAAATTGCTCAGAAGAGCACTTTGTAAATCATATTAAAATATTTGAAGGTGAAAATATGAAGGAAATAGAAAGAAAGGTTATTGAATTTTCTTTAAAGAACAATGATCAGAATAGGAAATGGACAGCAGACAGCCTGGGAATAGGAGAAAGAACATTAAGATATAAAATTAAAGAATATGGACTGTAATCTAGACAATAGCCCTGCAAAAAATGCATACTGCAAATTTTGCAGGGCTATTTTTGCCATATAACTAAATAATCAAATAAGATATTTATAGTAAATGCCCAAATATGGACATAGCTTGTTATTTGTAAAGTTGGCATAGATATTGCATTAAATATATGTAGAATTATGTATGATTATAGAATTAGCAGTTTTTGAATTCTATAGCAATTATTATTTTCTTTAAATCCTAACAGATAGTAAAGAAAGGAGGACAGAATTAGTTTCCTTAAGTAGGTTAATAATTTATTTGGGAGGTTTTGTATATGACATTTGAAGTTATTGAAAATGTTTTTACCATTAATGCAGATATGACTATGACTACTGCAATGGCGGCTGTATTACTCATTCTTGGTTATTTTATTAAAAGTAAAGTTAATTTTTTAGAAAAGTATTGTATACCTGCACCAGTTGTAGGCGGATTCCTATTTATGCTTATTACATGGATTGGTCACACTACAGGTGCATTTTCTTTCACATTTAATACAACTTTGCAATCATTCTTTATGTTAGCATTCTTTACCACAGTAGGACTAGGTGCAAGTATGGCCATACTTAAAAAAGGTGGGATGTTGCTAATTATTTACTGGTTAGTAGCAGGTTTTGTTTCTATTATTCAAAATGCAATAGGTATAGGTGTTTCAACAATTACGGGCTTAGAGCCAGCTTATGGTCTTTTATCAAGTGCTATTACAATGGTAGGTGGACATGGTGCTGGTGCTGCATATGGTCTTACTTTTGAAGGAATGGGTTATCCTGCAGGACAGCTTGTTGGAGCAGCAGCTGCAACATTTGGTCTTATTTCTTCAGTTATGGTTGGTGGACCTGTTGCAAGACGTTTAATTGAAAAATATGACTTAAAACCAGATCATAGTGAAGACCTTGATACTAGTATTGAAGATATAAATGCAGCAACTGGACAAAAATTAACTGGTCTAGATATAATGAAAAATGTAACCGCTATTTTAGTTTGTATGGCTTTGGGTACAATAGTATCAGGATGGATTGGAAAATTAATTGATATGTCTTTCCCAACTTATGTTGGTGCCATGTTTGTAGCTGTTATTTTACGTAATATCAATGAAAAAGCTCACTGGTATAAGTTTGATTATCCATTGGTTGAAGGAATTGGCGATGTAACTCTTGGACTTTATTTATCAATAGCTATGATGACATTAAAAATGTGGGAATTAGCTGGACTTGCTGGCCCAATGCTAATAGTACTACTTTGCCAAGTTATATTCTTAGTTCTATTCTCATATTTCGTTGTATTCCGTATTCTTGGAAAGAACTACGATGCAGCAGTTATGTGCGCAGGACTTCTAGGACATGGACTAGGTGCAACTCCTACAGCAATAGTAAATCTTACTGCTGTTAATGACCGTTATGGTATGAGTAGAAAAGCTATGATGATTGTTCCAATAGTTGGTGCTTTCTTAGTAGATATAATTTATCAACCACAAACAGTTTGGTTCATAAAGACTTTCGTTGTTGACTTAATGAAATAAATTATTAAAATTTTAGGAGGTAGTTATGAGAAAATTAATGGAATGTGTGCCTAATTTTAGTGAAGGCAGAGACGAAAAAGTAGTAGAACTAATTATAGATGAGGCTAGAAAAGTTGAAGGAGTAATTATTCTAGATTATTCATCAGATAAGGATCACAATAGAACAGTTCTTACAATGATAGGTTCACCTGAACAAGTTAAAGAAGCAGCTATAAATACAGCAAAGAAAGCAGCGGAACTTATTGATATGTCAACTCATGAAGGAGCTCATCCAAGAATGGGAGCTACAGATGTAATTCCATTTACACCTGTATCTAATGTTACAATTGCTGAGTGTGTTGAGATAGCAAAAGAAGTTGGTGCTGAATTAGGTAGCTGGGGAATTCCAGTTTATCTATATGAAGATGCAGCTTCAACTCCTGCTAGAAAAAATCTTGCAGATGTTAGAAAAGGTCAATACGAAGGTTTCTTTGAAAAGATCAAGGGAGAAGAGTGGGTTCCAGATTTTGGTCCACAAGAGATGAATGCTAAAAGTGGAGCTACAGCAGTAGGAGCAAGAGTACCTCTAGTTGCATTTAACATTAACTTAGACACTCCAAATGTAGAAGTGGCAGACAAAATAGCAAAGAAGGTTAGACATTTAGGCGGTGGGTTAAGATTCGTTAAAGCGATAGGATTAAAACTTGAAGAAAGAAATCAAACTCAAGTTTCAATGAATCTTGTAAACTATGAGAAGTCTGCAGTTTATCAAGCTTTTGAAATGGTAAAGATGGAAGCTAGAAGATATGGAGTAAATGTAGTAGGAAGTGAAGTTATTGGAACTGTTCCTATGAAGGCACTTCTTGATGTCGCTGAGTATTATCTTCAAGTAGAAAACTTTAGTATTGAACAAATACTTGAGAAGAGATTGTTAGACGAGCAATAAAAATTGGGTAATACCTATATATAAACACCAGCTTTAGGCTCGCTTTATCTTTAGCGAGTCTTTGGCTGTAAATTAATGATTATTAATACAAAAGGAGGATTATAATGGATTATAAAGATGTGACAGAATTGATTTTAGATACTGATGATGTAACTGTAGGTGGAGGAAGCTCATCGGCACTTGCAGCAGCTCTTGGTTGTGGACTTATAGGAATGGTATGCAAATTATCAACTAAGAAGGATTTTGGACTTCCTGCTGAAAAGCAACTGGAATATGCTAAAGAACTAGAAAGTTTAAGAGATAAATTGCTTCAAGGTGTAGTAAATGATGCTAATGCATATGGAGTTATAATTGATGCATATAAACTACCTAAAGAAACAGATAAAGAGAAGGAAGCAAGAAAAAAAGCTATAGCAAATGCAGGAATTGTTGGAGCAACTTCCCCTATGGAAAATGCAAAGCTTTGTAGAAGAGTATACGATATAGGTATTGAATTAGAGGACAAAACAAATCCAAACTGTCATTCAGATTTAGTTATAGGCTATGAACTTGCCAAGGTTGGAGTAAATGGATGCATAATGAATATTGAAGCTAATCTTCCATTAGTAAAAGATGAAGCAAAACTTGAAGAATTCAACAAAGTAATGAAAGAATTACAACTTTAACAAGCGGAGATTGTTGATTTTGCTTTAGAAATGAGAAAAGGGGTGGGTTCCTTTTTCTCAGAAAGAAGGTGATAGTTTGATAGAAAAAATCATTATGAAAGAAGATTTTGTAACTACAAAGTGGGCTGGTGGAGAAACTACTCAATTGATAATATATCCTGAAGATGCAGTATTATCCCATAGGAACTTTTTATTTAGAATCTCATCAGCTACATTTACATCCACTGAATCTAAATTCTCAGACTTTACTGGATATCAAAGATATATCTTACCTCTAGAAGGACGATTAAGTGTAAGTCACGAAGGGTTATACAAAAGAAATCTTGAAAAATATGATGTGGAATACTTTGATGGTTCCTGGAGCACCTTTTCAGAGAACACACTGGATTGCAGAGATTACAACTTTATTGTTAAGGGTGGAAATCTTGCAAAGATGCAAGTTTTAAAAGAAGGTGAAGAATATAATATTAAACCTTCCTACATTGTAACCATATTTTCAAAGGGTGATATTGTTCTTAAACTGGATAGCAAACATGAGGAAAGGAAAATAGATGGATTTTCTTTACTTGTATTGGAAAAAGAAAAAGAAGAAAGAATTCGTATAGTAATGGCTGATGAACCCGTTATTATAACTGAATTTAGAAAATAAAAAATAGAAACTAATAAAAGGTCTGTGAATTAACAGACCTTTTATTAGTTTTTGGAGCTGGAGTCAATAATTTGGAAAGGAAGAAGTTTCCTAGAGTCTTAAAAAGATGTATGATGTAATTAGACTTAAAAAGGAGTGATGACAGATGAAAAAACTAAAAAAGACGACTGCGTTTATCATAATCCTGATATTTCTAATATCAAAGGGTTCATTTTCAGAATCTATAAAAGTAAATTTAAATGGCAAGGATTTGCTTTTACCAGAGGAACCATTCATTATTGAAGGAAGGACCATGGTGCCTTTAAGAGCTGCATTTGAGGCTTTT
>CAZHLF010000022.1:4140-17123 GCA_964532845.1 uncultured Tissierella sp. | reverse complement strand
AAGGTTTAAAAAAAACTCTGTCAACACACTTCCTCCTTTGATTTATAAAAACATCTTTATCAATTATACTATATCTTTTGATTATACCCAAATAATTTTAAAGACCCTCTAAGATTTTAAATCTTAAAGGGTCTTTTTCATCTTTTGTATATTTTAATTTTATCTTTTGTTATCTATATTAATCTGTAATTATCTATTATGCTCCCATGAACATTGCAATATCGTCTTCTACATTTGAGATTGTTCCGATTCCGAATGTATCTACTAATACTTTAGCTACATTTGGTGAAAGGAATGCTGGCAATGTTGGTCCTAAGTGGATGTTCTTAACTCCTAGTGCTAATAGAGCTAACAATACTATTACAGCCTTTTGCTCATACCAAGCAATATTGTATGCTATTGGAAGGTCATTGATGTCGTTTAATTCAAATACTTCTTTAAGCTTTAATGCAATTAGTGCTAGTGAGTATGAGTCATTACATTGTCCTGCATCTAGTACTCTTGGAATTCCACCAATATCACCAAGGTTTAACTTGTTGTATTTATATTTTGCACAACCTGCTGTTAAGATTACTGTATCCTTTGGAAGTGCAGCAGCGAAATCTGTATAATAGTTTCTGCTCTTCATTCTTCCGTCACAGCCAGCCATTACGAAGAACTTTCTGATTGCTCCTGATTTAACTGCATCTACTACTTTATCAGCAAGAGCAAATACTTGTGCATGTGCAAAACCACCAACGATTTTACCTGTTTCAATTTCCGTTGGAGAAGAAAGTCTCTTTGCATGCTCAATAATTTCTGAGAAATCCTTAGCTTGTCCATCTACTCTATCTGCTATATGTTTGAATCCAGGATAGCCTGATGCACCTGTTGTATAAATTCTGTCAGCATAGCTTGCTGCTGGAGGTACTATACAGTTTGTTGTAAATAATACTGGTCCATTGAAGGATTCAAACTCTTCTTTTTGTTGCCACCAAGCATTTCCGTAGTTACCTACAAAGTGATCATATTTCTTGAATGCTGGGTAGTAGTTTGCTGGAAGCATTTCACTATGAGTATATACGTCTACTCCTGTACCTGCTGTTTGTGCTAATAGTTCTTCGAAGTCTTTTAAGTCATGACCTGAAACTAGTATTGCAGGGTTCTTTCTTACTCCAATATTAACTTCTGTAATTTCTGGGTTACCATATGATGATGTGTTAGCCTTGTCAAGTAATGCCATTGTAGTTACACCGAAGTTTCCTGTCTCTAGTGTTAATGCTACTAAGTCATCAGCTGTTAAGCTATCATCAGTTGTAGCTGCTAAAGCTTTTCTTATGAATTTAGAGATTTCTTCATCTTCATATCCTAAATTTCCAGCATGCTCCGCATATGCTGCCATACCCTTTAAACCGTATATAATTAATTCTCTTAGAGATCTTACATCTTCATTTTCAGTAGCAAGTACTCCTACATTTTGAGCTGCTGACTTAAATACTATTTCGTCATCGCTATTAACTGTAAATGTTTGGGCATCAGCTAGTTCACCTAGTTCTACTCCCTTTTGGATTAATTCATTCTTTAATTCATCTCTTAAAACTAATGCTTTCTTAATTTGAGCAAAGAATCTATCTTGGTCAAAGTTAGCATTTGTAATAGTCATAAATAAACTATCTATAATAAATCTGTCTAGACCTTCCATCTTATATCCGATAGCATCAGCCTTAACCCCATAAAGAGAAATACCCTTTAATGAATACATCATTAAGTCTTGAAGATTAGAAACTTCACTTGTCTTACCGCATACTCCTACTTTAGTACAGCCTTTACCACCAGCTGCCTCCTGGCATTGGTAACAAAACATTTGGTTTTCACTCATTTATTTAATTCCTCCTGTATATTAATTTTTCAATCTCTAACTTATGAACCTATTATATACTATACTTTTTCAAAAATCGGTAACGCAGGGTACCAAGATATAATTAATAGATGATAATTAATAATTAATATAAGCAGATTACCAAAATAGTGATTTTCTATTTTGAGTAAGTCGCTTAGTATGTTTACTAGTGAATAGTTATCTGGGTCTAGCTTTGTAGACTTAGGAGGACTGAAGGTCGCCCCTAAAGATATTCACTGTTCTTAATAATCTTTTCCTGCTGCCTTTATTCTTTCTGGATAATTTACTGAGCAAGGTGTTACTCCGTAAACCATGTTACAATGTGGACACTTTGTTTCAAGGTGTGTCATTTCGAACTCTTCTCCACATTCAACACACTTAATTCTTGTTCCTGCTGGCATAGGTCTTGTGTTAAAACCCATCATTCTTATTTTATCTACTACTTGCTTTCCATCTCCAAAACTTCCTGTACAACCATCGTGCATTTATAATTCCTCCTATAATCAATTTTATTTTTTATTTACATGATCCATATCAAGGACCGTCCCCTAGTGACTCCCCATTGGGGACAGTCCCCAATGAATCCCCACTAGGGACTGTCCCTAGTGGATGTCAGTTAGAATCTCTCCAGCTCTTAGGCTGCTTCTCATTCCTTGGATATAGGTATCCATTTCTTCTAGCTTATTAAGTATTTCTTTTTCTTCCTTACTTGTTTCTATTATCTTTGCAATTCCACCATTTTTTATTATGATCCTCTTATCAGCAATAAGAGCAAGAGTTGGGTCATGGGTTGCCATAAGTACTATCTTATCCTTGCTTACAAGAAGATCTAATGCTTTCTTTCTATCTATTCCTGCATTTTCTATTTCATCAATTAGGACTATTGGGCTTGAGCTAAGTATAGCTGTATCTGCTATCATTAAAGCTCTTGATTGACCACCACTTAAAGCCGTTACTGGTGTATCCAAATCAAATTTTTCTCCTGCCAGATTGTTTGCTGCATCAATAATCCTCCCAGTAGTTTCTTCTACATTTTCAACCATTCTGCTCTGTGCATGAAGCTGGATAAATTCCCTTGCAGTTAAATCCATTACAAAGTTCATATTCTGAGAAAGCTGAGCTACCAGTTTATTATTGGATGAATATCTCCATTTCATATCTGGTTTTTTACCATCAATAAGTATTGCTCTTCCTGTTGGCGTATCATTTTGTGCAGTCCATTCTATATCAGCCAGGAGTCTACTCTTACCTGAGCCTGTAGGGCCTACGATAGAAACTATTTCTGATCTCCTTATGGTAAACTCACTAAAACCTTCAGGGTTCTTACTTTTATCATGACCAGCTATTATTGTAAGGGACTCTATTCCTACTTCATCCTTGATTCCTAAAAATTCCTTCATCTGATGAATAAAGGCTTCTAGGTCATCTTTTAGCCTATCCTTATCTATTGCCCAGTCCTCAATTTCCTCCCCTGAAAAGTGATTTAGATACTCATCAAAGGTTTTGTCTTCAAAGCCTGTAACATCAAGTTTGTTATCTTCAAGATAACTTGTTACAAAAGGGTACTTTTCTATTAATTCTCTAAGGGTCATCTTACTCATAGTCATCACCTAATTCCATCTTTCTTACATTACCCATTTGATATGCTTCACCAATTCTAGTTTCTCCAAGGCAATAAGAACATAAGGCAGCAGGCATTGGGAATCTCAATTCCATACCTTGTACTGATTGGATTTCTTTATCCTTATCTATTAAAAGGGTAGAAAGTTCATATGCTCCTTGACCAGTTAAGCCATTGATATGCATTGTCATAGCTCTTGGATTAACTGAGCTTACCTTGGATGCAAATACTTCTCTTTCTGCCTGAGATACAATATCGCCCTTTGTTATGATTACTATATCTGCAGATTTTAGCATTGGACCTATTTTCTTAGGCGTATTTATACCTGAAAGATTATCTATTACACATACTCCCTTAATTTCTTTAATATAGGGTGAACATCTGTTGCATAGCCCAGCAGATTCTGTTATTAGTAAGTCTAAGTTCATCTTTATTCCCCATTGAACTACCTCTTCAATGTTTGATGCAAAGAAGTGATCAGGGCAAAGTGCTCCTGAAAGACCTTTCTTTACTGGAACTCCTGCCTTTTCGTACAATACATCATCATCTGTATAAAGGCAGTCAAATTTTACTACTCCAACTGAGATATCTCTAGATTTTAAAGCATCTATTGTTTTAAGTATTATTGAGGTCTTTCCTGATGAAGGAGGACCTGAAAACACTACTAAATTCATATCTTATCCCTCCAATACTGCATCATGAAATAACTTTTCGCATTTCCTTATTAAGCTTCCAATGTCATGGCTATTGATATAATCCCAACCTAACCACATAAACTTTTGATTAGGCTCCAAGCCATTTTCCACCTCTGGGTGAGTGGATGGGAAATGTCCCTTTACAGATAAAATCTCTCCAACTTCCTTTGAGAAGAAGAAATCTACAAATGGCTTAGTTTGTTCCTTATTTTCCGACTTGGCCAATAAAAATATTGGACTCATTACTGCTCCATCTTCAGGCCAAACTGGCTTTAATGGACCATCTACTCTTGCCATCTTTGTGAAGAAATATGGCATTATAGTTACTGTAGGTATTCCTGATGTGTTTTTTCTAGTGTGTGCCTTAAGCATTTCTGCTGGATGCATACTTCTTAGAAGAGTTTTCCCAAGAGAAGTTACTCCCTCTTCTCCATAGTTTTTATATATATTTAAAAGTATTGCATTGAATAAGTCAAAATCTCTCATAGGAAGGGAAACAGAGTCCTCAAATTCAGGTGCCAACAAATCTTCCCAAGTTCTAGGCATCTTTCTTCCATTTAACTCCTCAGTATTCACCATAAATACTGCTGGTACAGCACCTATTATGGAATACTGTCCTTTTGGATCCTTTAAGTCTATATCTTCATTATCAAAGTCTTTATTCAATTTACTCAAGCCAGAGTTATCTTCAAATACTCCACGCTCTTTAAACTTACCCATCATATTCTTGTCGAAAAATAAGTCAAATCCTGCTGATATGAATAAATCTGCTAAAGAATCAGGATTGTCAGATTCTATCTTTTCTTTAATCCAATCAACACCCATATTAGCTGATTTCAACTCATAATCTACAGTGAAATCAAAGTTTTCTCTGTTATCATCCATCCATGCATTAAATCCTTCAAGAAGAGGAATACGAACAGGACAAGGAAGAAGTCCATCTATCTTAATATCTCCACCAGTTACCTTCTTAGATGCAGCCAATGCACTGTCTACAGATACTCGTTTTTGCTCTATGGCTTCGACTAATCTCTCTTCAAATAGCTCAACATTAACCTTCTTTGTTAGACATGCCATTTCCAGGGAAATAGTCTTACCCATTATCTTTCTCATCTTCTCATTAGCCAACTGCTCAAAACTATTAGAAACGAATATATCTATGGTCTCCGGATAATTTTCTGTTATATCAAATACCTTATCCTTTATATCAAAATATTTATTCATAAGTTCCCCTTTCTTAAAATGAGAAAAGGGAACCGACCCCTTTTCTCATTTTCATTACTTCTCCGATAGCCTACCATACTATATTACAATGAGACATAAAAAAAGTCGGTAACCAATGTTACCGACTTAATATAAATTTAATTATTCAATTTTTTTACTTTTCTCGTATTTTTATAATTATTATTGCTATTACAACAGGTAAGGTAGGAAGGGGATTACCTTCTAGCAATTCATAAACCATATAAAATATACCTATTATCACAAGCCATAACCAGAAAAACAAAGCTAATTACCTTTCATTCAATAACCAACCTTTCATAGACTATATACATAATTATAGCATATTTTGATACATTAACTCATTGGATTAAGATTTTGAACTTCATACAAAACCCATCCATATGTATATATTTATTTCTACTAATTTTGTATAATTAGATTAACCGAGCATACGATTATTAAGTGTTTGAAGGGGGATTGTTTTGGAAAGAGAAGTTGAACTACAATTCAGCAATAATGTATTGTTTGAAGCAGCTAAAAGATTTAATTTATCTACAGATTCATTAAAGTTGTTGGGATCCTTTGAAAATTATGTTTATGAAGGGAACAGAAACGCTAATAGTTACATCCTTAGATTAACTCATAGCTCCCATCGCAGTACAAACCAGTTATTAGGAGAGTTAGAATGGATCAATTACCTTGCAGAAAATGGTGTAAATGTTGCTAAGTCATATCCATCTATTAATGGAAGTTTAGCGGAAGAGATATTTGTCGGAGATAATTATTTTATTGTTAGTCTATTTAAAAAGGCCAATGGCCAACCTTTAAGAAATAATCCTGATTTACTAAACAGAGAACTTATAATTGAATGGGGAAAGTTAATAGGACAGATGCATAAAGCAACAAAGAACTTCCAACCTTCAAGTAATAATATAAAGAGGCCACAATGGAATGATGATGACTTAACCTATTTTACAAACTATTTGACTGAAGAAGACCAACAAATTGTTACTATGGGAGAAGATTTACTGAGCTATTTTAGTAGCTTACCTAAATCAAAAGATGATTATGGTCTTATTCATACAGATATACATTCCGGTAATTTCTTTGTAGATAATGGAAAAATCAAAGTATTTGATTTTGATGATTGCTCATATCAATGGTTTATAAGCGATATAGCTATTGCTCTATACTACACAATTTGGTGGAAATGCAGTGATTATTCCAAAGAGGAAAAGAAGGAATATGGAGATTTCTTCTTAGATGCATTTATGGAAGGATATAATCAGGAGAATAAATTAGATGATTTTTGGATTGATAAGATGCCATATTTCCTTAAGCTTAGAGATCTTACATTATATACTGTTTTTCATAAAAAGCTGGATATGAAAAATATAAACGATAATTACAAAAAATTATTAAATGATATCAGGGAAAGAATTATTAAAGGGGAAACCATAGTTTAAAAGGGTAAAGAAAATCCACCAGAAAACTGGTGGATTATTTTTATATTAATATTTTACTCCTAAATCAAGTTCAACATCATATTCTACTTCTCTTTGCTTAAATAGATATTCTCCCTTTCTAACGGAAGCAAGAACTTTTGCACGATTTCTAATTACATCGAATGGACTATCGCCATCAAGAACTATAAAGTTTGCATCCTTTCCTACATCCAAGCCATATCTATCTTGGATATTTAAGCAACGAGCTCCATTATATGTGATTAAGTCCAAATCTTTTTCTATTTCCTCAGGAGACATGATTTGAGCTAAGTGAATTCCGTTGTCTAGGATATTCATCATGTTGCCATTACCCATTGGATACCATGGATCATTTATTGAATCTTGTGCAAAGGCAACATTGATTCCATTTTCCATGAACTCTTTAACGCGTGTCAAACCTCTACGTTTTGGATATGTGTCCTGACGACCTTGAAGATAGGCATTTTCAGTTGGACAAGCGATAAAATTCATTTTACTCTTTTTAAATAAGTCTAACATTCTATACGCATATGAATTATCTGCTGAACCAAATGAACAAGTATGGCTTGCTGTAGTCTTCTCACCATAATCATTCATAAGAACAAGTGCATTTAATAACTCAACAAAACGTGAATGTGGATCATCTGTCTCATCACAGTGAACATCTATAAGCTTATCGTATTTCATAGCAAGCTCAACAATATCTTGAATGGATTTTTCTCCGAACTCCCTAGCTGGCTCATAATGTGGAATTCCTCCTACTACATCAGCACCCATCTTAAGAGCTTCTTCTACTAAATCACGACCACCCTTATATGTGTACATACCTTGTTGTGGGAATGCAACGATTTGAATTTCAACTATATCCTTTAATTCATCTCTTAATTCAATCATAGCCTTCAAGGCTGTAAAATTTGGGTCTGTAACGTCTATATGGGTACGGATATATTGAACTCCTTGGGAGACTTCATCTTTGATTCCCTTAAGAGCAAGCTTTTTAACACCCTCTACAGTTAAGGTTTCTTTGAATTTTGGCCACATTTCAATTGCTTCAAAAAGTGTTCCTGAACCAGCACCTTCTTGTCCAAGTTCTGATAATGTATAAACATAATCTAAATGTAAATGAGGATCTACATAAGGAGCTGTAACTAGCTTACCGCCTAAATCAATGATTTTATCTGCAGGGCCTAGATTTTTTCCTATAGCCTTTATAACCCCATTGTCTACCAAAATTTCATCAGCATCCTTATTACCATATATAACTGCATTAATAAATTTTTTCATCGTTTCCTCCTTATTACTAAATATATTTTTTAATTAATGAGATTCAAAAGAGGGAATACCTTCCTTCTCGGTAACTTCATTCTTCCTTGGAATATTAATATTCATTAGAACTATTGATCCTAACATAATTATTATACCCACGGTTCCAACTAAATTGATATTTTCATTCAGTAAAAATACTCCTGAAAGTGTAGCTATAATAACCTCTCCGGAAGCGATAATAGTTGCTTTTGAGGCATCTACATTCATTCCTAATCCCTTAAGGTATAATAGGTTTGCAATCAAACCAGTGGACATGGAATTTAATAAAGCCCAGAAAAGGAAAGTAGAGTTGGTAAATAACTCTAAATGTTCCCAGGGTTTAGCAAATAAGCCCATAGTAATAGCACTGAACAATAACATATAGAAAGTCATTGTCTCTGGATCATCTCCACCAGTTGCCACCTTACCTATAATAGTAGTAAGGGCATATAGGAATCCCGAAAGAACCCCCAGGACTAATCCTAAACCAGAAATGTTTAACTCTACAAAATTTCCACCTGATACCATTAAGATACATCCGATAAGATTTAAGATTACAGCAAAGTGCTGATATACACGTAGTTTTTCTTTGAAAAACACCATGGACATTATAGCTGTAAATACAGGAGCTAAATACATAAGAATTGATGATGTAGCTACTCCAACTAAAGTAACTGCAGTATCATTAGCCAATTTAAAGATACCTTTAGTTAAAGCACCTAGTATAATGCTATATAGTAGGCCCTTCTTAGATATTTTTAATCCACTTATACCTTTCCTTACTAGTAAGTAGAATGCTAAAGGTAAAAGTGCTAAAAAATGTCCTGAAAATGCCGTTATCAGCGCTGATACACCCATATTACTCATTTGAGTTACTAGATATCCACCAAGACCCCAGAAAACCCCGGACAAAAAAATAAGAAGATAACCTCGTAGGGATTTCCTCTTTTCCATACCCAATCAACCTCCATTATTATATATAATTTTCACAATTTTCATTATAACATGATAATAAGAAAATTGTAAAATGCTGTAAAGCTTTAAATCCCCAAAAAGTAATGCGATACTAACAAGATAATTGGTAGTATCGCATTACTTTTTTAATATCTACTTGAACCTAGCCTTGAAATAATGCCAGCCATCATTTTTTCTTTCTTTAAATCTACAGCTTTATGCATACATAGTTCATGGCAACACATGCATTCAATATATTTACTATAATCTATTTTCTTAGTTTTAATATCTATAGCTTTTACAGGACAGCTTTCAACACAAACATTACAAGCTTTACAAGTCTTTAGGTTGATAACAGGTTTTGTTTTAAAAAAGTCAATTACTTTTATCACTGCTTTACTGTTACTTCTTTTACTACTTCTAAACTTCTTAGGTAATTTATAGTCCTTTAATATCGGAAGATAATTATAGTCACCATCTATATTAATAGCATCTATCATCCACTGTCCTAGGTTTCTTTTTATAGCTGAATCTAGTGTGGGTATATCTTCCACAGTCATTCCCAACATATTTATTGCTACAACATCAAGTGCTAGAGGATCCTGGCTAATTAATATTTTACTTGCCTTATAGACAGAACCTGCAGTAGGTCCTTCACCTTCCATAGAAATAATACCGTCCATTATATGTAGGTGGAATTTTGCCCCTTGATGTATATCTGTTAGAATTTCACCAAAGTCCTCTTTTTCAGGTGCTATTTTGTGATACATGGCTTTTCTAAGACCTGGTATACAACCGAATACATTTTTAACAGCCCCAGTATAAATGGTGGCTGAATGGGTCTTTAACTTAGGTAGATTGATGACAACATCAGCATCAAATAAAGGTTTAGCTAGATACATCTTTTCCTTAAACTTTCCTTTTGGCTCTACCTCAACTACGCCTTCTTTATCAAAGTTCTTTATAAGAGCCCCTTCTTCTTTTGCAACTTTTTCATAACCAGAAACTACTAAACTTTGAGATGTAGGGGCAATACCTGCTATAGCTCCACCAGAGCTATCTCCAATCCATACTGTGCAACCTCTAGCTTTAATAATACGAATCAAAGCCCTAATAAATTCGCTATGGGTAACAGCAGCAGAGTTAGAAGTCTTAGGTCCAATAAGGTTAGGTTTTAAAAGGACTGTGTTTCCTTCTTTAATAAATTTATCCCAACCACCAAGTTTATCGATGCCATTGTTTATTTTCCTTATCAAGTTATCTATAGAATAGTCTTTGCATTCTTGTATTATAACTTTTCCCATTTTAGCACCTCTCCATTATTTTTGAATAGTTCTACTCATGGTACATCATTTTTGTACTAATCTTCCTACTGCAAACCCTTTATCCAAGAAAAATGCTTGCCTTTTATTCTCATCATCAATATCATCAAAACCTATCTGGTAAACCATTGGATTTGTATCAGACTTAACTGTTAATATCTTTTCTATCGAATCATAAACACAGGTATATCTAGTATATGTGCTTTGGTTAAACATATTGTTCTTAAGAAATCCATTAGGCAAGGTCATAGCACCTAATATATTGTAACAATTAGAAAGAGCTTCTCCAGATTTTTTTGACTTAGCATTCTTTTTAGTAAGATAATATGCTTTAATAAATCTAGAAACAGGATCATACCCTCCTGGTAGATTCTTAGCTGAGTTGAAATCATCTAGATTATCCAAATCTATATTCAGCTTAAGTCTTCTTACATGAGATTCAAATCCTGGTGAGTTGGTCATTACATCATATGGATTTTCATAAAAGATCAATTTTTTACCCTTAGGCTCTAAAATAATGCATCTTTTGCTAGAATCAGTAAACATAAAATGAAAATCTGGTGATAATATTTCGTCTCCATTATGGTCTTTAGTAGATAAATGAATATTTGGTAAATCCAGTAGTAAATTTTCTATTGATTTATAGTTTGTAAGTGCATAGGTTAAATAATACAAGCTGGATATATTAGTTTTCTCTGGGTTTACCTTATTATCATAAAGATTAAATCCTGAGAAATCATTGGTTATTCCTATCAATCCATGTTCATTTACACCATCCTTTAATGGACTTCGATTTTCAAAGCACATCCCTAGGGCTTTGTATTTTGTAAACAATGGCTGACCCATCAAATCATTAAAAAAGGAATAATTTGAAGGTATATAAATTGCATTATAATTCATCGAAACCTCATAGTCCATTGTCCTACCCATGATGCAGCCATCTTCATAGTCGATTTTAATCCCTGTACACATGATATCCCTCTCTTTAAGTATTTTAACTTACTCTGCTACTTCAAAATCAGCATAGTAATTAAGAATAGCGTAAATTCCTGTAGCCCTAAAATCCATAACTTCTTTGCCAATTCTATAGTTTCCAATAGGAAGTTTACCAAATAACCACTCCCAATTAACCTCCCATTCGGTTTTGTCATTCTTGTGAATAATGTATGCTTCTGATGTCCATCCAACATCATGTGCTGATGACAACATTTCTACAGGAATCCATTGATCATCCATCAGTACTTCTAACCAGTAGAAACTACCCGTTTGCAAATCGCCTGTCTGATTCCCTCCAGACTGATTGAATAATAATGTTAATCCTGTGGGAGATACATTAGTTGCAATTATTTCTAAACCCCAATTATCTCTTTTCTCAAACTTTACCCATTCTGAATTATTTGAGACAACAACATACCATTCATAATCATTAATCTTTGCATATTTCGCATTAGGAGCTGGAAAGTTTATTTCTCCTTCATTAGATGGTAATTCTGTCTCCTTAACTACAGAAACAACTGACTTAATTTGACTTTCATCAGGCTCAATGGGTCTTTCTTCACCAGTTGTAGAATATATCTCTCCGTCAACCATTATTGATGGAGGCATAGTACTTGGTGTTTCAGGAGTAATATCTTCAGTATCACATCCTATTAAAGATAATACTATAAGAATCGAAAAAATCATCAATTTATACCTTCTCACCCTATCTCCCCCTCATATTATCTAGTACAGTATTAATATTGATGCTTATAAGTTTATTCCATATTTTTCATGCTCAGCCTTACATTTGAAGATTTTTAAGGTTTTATTATTTCTGACATAGTTCACTTCTTAAATGCCAATATCAACTTATCTAATAAAATCTTTCATTTCATTAGGAATAATTTTAATTCCTTGAATCTTATATTCACCATTTTCTGCATTGTAGAAAATTCTACTAATATCATTTCACCATTGTCAAATTTAAGTAATTCAAATGTTCTTATCTCATATTTAAATACAACTAAGCCGTATAATATAAAAAATGTGTCATTAAAACATTTTTTCTTTTTTATTCTGCATCTTCATCTAAAACCCAAGGTAATCTAATCCCAGATATTTCCACCAACAAATATGGTTCTTTCATTTTAGGGTTAGGACAAGGATTGTTTGAATCCGAGCCTTTTAAGACTCTTACTTCAAGCTCCTCTAAATTTAATATTAGCTTATCCTCGTCCATGCTACCTTTGACTGGATAATAAGATATATACTCCATCTTATTATCCAATTTATCATATTGTAATGGCATGATTTCTAAGGGAAACTCTATGTCTAATCCAAATTCCTCCAAAAGCTTTGAGGTATTAAGATATCTGATTTTAAAAGTTTTATAATAATTTCTACAGTAAGCACAATCACATTGACTTTCATATTCTAAACTATATTCTTTTGTAGAATCATAATCAAAATTTATATTTAACCCATACATCTATTACACCCCTTTAAGACACTTTTATCTAC
>CAZHLF010000022.1:0-4130 GCA_964532845.1 uncultured Tissierella sp. | reverse complement strand
CGTATTTTATAAATTATATGTCCTAATTTATTTTATATCTTGTTCCTCACTTTTATATTTATCATATTCTATTAATGCATTATATACACCTTCATGAACAGCACTACGAATTATATAATACATAATTCCAGGAAGAGCGAGCAAACCAAGGGTAAACAATATTTGATTTCCTCTATAAACCAAAAGTACTATTAAACCTGCAATAATAACAATGATTTTTAGTCTCAAGCTATATCCCTCCTATTGTTTCACATAATGCTTATTAAAATGATTTAAAACAAACTCCAAATTAAGACTAAAATAGATGTAATTGATAGTAGTATAAAAAAGATGGACCATGCTTTTCTCTTACTGTAATTTAAAATTCCATTGCTAAACAGTGACACACTTACTATAAACTGGATTATTATAAATGAATAATTATCTTCAATAATTTGAAAACGATCAAGTATTTTCATGACAATTGCTATAATAAATAAAACAACACAAATATTAACTAAAATATTATGCACCTTTTCTTTTTTAAACATTTAATAACTCACTCCACCTATGTAATAAAATAATTACTTGTTATTGTTGAATATAAATTTACTTATATAGCGCAGCAAAGATGCTCAAATCATTTAGACACGCTATCTCTGTTTGAAACTAATATGTATCACTGTCTAAAGAGGCAAGAAACATCTTCTCCTTCGTTATATATACTCTTGCATATTTAACTACCTTTTAACTGCTCTAGTTGAAAAAGGGTAAGGATATTGAATTCTTGGAGTCTTCCTTAACCATTTGTATCATGGCATACATCCATTTTTTGTCAATTGACTCTAAAGGTTTCAATCTGTCAAAAAATAACGTGTTATTATTAATCCTACCCCTAAAACTATTACAATATATACGTTAAGAAGAAATAGCTCTGCTTTATTAATACTACCTTTAGGGCCATAAGTACTACCTTGAATCTTAAAATTTTCAGTTATATCCTGGCCTTCTTCATTATACATGGATGTTTTCAATAGACTGACATCGTAATAAGAATAGTCTACTGAATTTTTAAATATAGACTCAATATCTTTTAAACTATAAACCTTTATAAATTGTTTATTTTCTATATTAAACTTAATAGACTCTTTTACTCTGTCTTTTGATAGGCTTCCTGGATGTAGATATGCATGATAATCTAGTCCATAGTACTTAATCTCATCAGAAAGATTATATCCACTAATAACATAATAAGGGTCTTCTATTATTCTAATACGATGAATTTGAATAACTGAGGAATATTCAGATGTTTCAATTCTTGAGCGAATCATTCTATATCTCTGGTTAAATCCCTTATAAAGAACTGCTACACCATTGACATTTACTCTTGAAGTATCCTTAAATGAAGCAACTAGAACATTATCTATCTCCTTTATCTCCAATACATGAGCATCTACTGTATTATTGAATGGAGCAGTAAATTCATTAATTGCAACAGCCAAACTACCCTTATCATTTGTAAATTTATACTCTGAATAATATATATAATAGGATAATGACAAAGTAATAGCTATAGTTAATAAAGCAGCAAATAATTTTGTTTTCTTTATCTTCACACCATCTCCTCCTTCAACATATAAATTATGGTCATTAAATAGTATTTTTATTTGCAGATTTATAACGAGATGTATATATCCCCCGCTTCTATAAGCAGTCGGGTACTTTTCCCGTTAACAGGTGGTGTATCATAATCACCCACCTAGTTGCAATGGTGTGTAATCTTGCTAGAGAAGACCTCTGATATTTAAAACTTTAATCCCTTTGAATTTTTACTTCAACAGCAATATCGTTATCAAATGATATAATAAGCCACTCACTATCTATACTAATAAGTCCACGCTCATCTCCTAAGTAGTAAACAAAATTATCAGCCTCTTTAAAATACTCTGTGTTAGTTTCACTTCCTAATAACTCGACTACTTCTTCTTTCGATTTCCCTAACAAATTGTATCTTCCTAACATGTCATCAACCATTTTCACACGTTCACGAGGATATTTAATCCATCTATCATTAGAAAAAGTATGCTTATATTTATAATTCACTCCACATATGACTATAATTAACAGGAGTATACCCACAATAATTTGTTTTCGATTAATCTTATTTCTTATAATACTCACACATATCCTCCTCATGAACATAAATCAAATTATACAGGGCAGCAATGATTCTCGAGTCATTTAGACAAGCTATCTCTATTTGAAACTAATAAGTATCACTACCTTAAAAGGTATGGGAATCATTAAATACTCTTGCATATTTTACTACCCTTTCACTACCCTTGTTGCAAAGAAAGTTGGGACATTGAATTCTTGGAGTCTTCCTGAACCATTTGTATCTTGGTAAATATCTGTTAAGATAAATCCAGCTTTTAATTGTCCACCAATTTGCTCCTCAATGGTGTGTGAAAATTGGATTCCCCAGTCATTTCTAATTGAAAGTTCATACTGTTCTTTATCCTTTAACGGATTAAATGGCAGTTTATGAGATAATTTGGTTTCTTCATCATCAAATATGAAATTAATACCATTATCTAATCCTGATAACAGAATTCCATCCTTTTTTAACACCCTATAGCATTCTTTCCATATAGGCAGAACATCCTCAACATAGCAATTTGAAACTGGGTGAAATATCAAATCAAAAGTTTCATCTTCAAAAGGTAATGGTTTTGTCATATCAGCTCTAACAGTTTCAATCTCATAACTCTCTCTTTTAGCTACTTCAATTTCACTTAATAATTGCTTTTCTGAGTAATCCAACACTGTACATTTTCCACCTAAAGCAGTAAATATTGGCATTTGTTGACCACCACCAGAAGCTAATCCCAATATCCTGGCATTATTTATCTCACCAAACCATTCCTTCGGCACAGGTTTATTTGGTGTTAGTACTACTTCCCACTCACCATTTTTAGCTTTCTGGAATATCTCATGATTAATAGGTTGTCCCCATTCCCAGCCTTCTTCAACCCATCTATCAAAAACCTTTGAATTAATTTCAGTATATTTTTCGTCCATGATTATCTCTCCCAAATAAGATTTGTACTAGCTATTCAATAAATACTTCATTTGCTAAATATTATTATTGGCCAAAAACTCCATTACTTTTGTATCCCTAATAACCCAAGGGCATTTGTCCAAATTCTTTACCTGTTTATTATTTTCTATAGCTTCTTGTAATGTCATCCATATAATTTGATAATTATATTCTTTTTCATATTCATCAAGATTGATACTACCTGAATTAGATTCTACATCGCATATTAGATAATATGATTCCATCTCCATAATATCATCAGTCTGGCCTTTTCTTCTTTCTATGACCTTTCCAAATTCCTTTATGGAGTTAAGATTTACATAATACCCTGTCTCTTCCTGTACCTCACGTACTAAGGTTTGATTAATCTCTTCCCCCTTTTCCATACCTCCACCTGGAAACTTGTAATCTCCATATTTGCTGTAGATCAGAAGATATTTATTACCATTTCTAATGATAGCCCTTGCAGCTCTTCTTTTAAATACAGAACCTCCAGGGGTATAATTTTCTAAATCTATTGTTAAATTCATATAATCCTTCCTTTTCATGTGTTAATTTACCTCTCGACAACAAAACCAGTAAATACTATTAAAAAATATCCTAAATATCGAAGATAAATGACTTAATCACTGCAAAATATTCTCTTACATATTGTGGTATTACTATGGATGGTGGTACCTTTGCAGGTAAACCATAGGCTTTGGCTCCTAATCTATTGGCTAATAGTTTAGATCTGAAAACATGGAATCTATTGGTAACTAATAATACCCTGGGACTTTCTAAATCATCGATTTTTTTAATAATATTTAAGCTATTACTTATATTTTCATATGTACTTGTCGAGGTATCTTCCACAATTACTCTATTCTTATCAATACCTCTATTTACTAGATATCTTTCCATAGCAAGAGCTTCTGATATGTATTCATCAGCACCTTGTCCTCCTGAAACAATTACTTTTAACTGAGGATTATCTTTTAGGTAAATTTCAGCTACCTTTAATCTTTCTGATAGAGCTGGTGATGGTACTTCACCATATAGTCTTGCACCA
>CAZHLF010000021.1:0-17472 GCA_964532845.1 uncultured Tissierella sp. | reverse complement strand
TGAAAGATCAAAGTTAGTTAGAATTTTTTCTGGAACATAGGATCCAATTCCAGAGATGCCGACTGAAAGTGTAGTCAATTGTGCACCTCCAATATTAATATGCCCCTTGACCTCTACCCTATACCCACCTCCATTTTTTAATTGCAAATTTAATAGCTTTCTATTATCATGGTATATGATAATCAAAAACTTATGATTAAGTATATTATATTTTTTTAAAAATATCAATCTTTTGTTTTCGATTAAATATGTCTAAAAGAGGTGAGAAAATGAGTCATATAGTAAATATAGAGGAAATAATGGAAATTATCCCTCACAGATATCCTTTTCTATTCGTTGATAAGGTGGAAATAGTTGAAGAAGGAATCAAGGGTATTGGCTTCAAAAATGTAACAATGAACGAATACTTTTTCCAAGGACATTTTCCTGGTAAACCAGTTATGCCTGGTGTAATAATTATAGAAACTATGGCACAAGTTGGTGCAGTAATACTTCTTTCCAAAGAAGAGCTTAAGGGAAGAATTCCTTTCTTTGCCGGAATCAATAAATTTAGATTTAAAAAAGTAGTTAAACCAGGAGATACTCTAAGAATGGAAGTTGAAATCACTAAGGTTAGAGGTAGCATTGGTATCGGACAAGGAACTGCCTATGTAGGAGATGAAGTAGCAGCTGAAGGGGAGTTTATGTTCGCGATAGAAAAAAAGTAAAAACAATTGACAATTGACAGTGGACAATTGACAATTATAAATAAGCTTTAGACACAAAACAGCATTGTAAAGACTAAATTGAAATTAGTATAATTAATATTATTACATTCTGAGCATAAGCGAAGAATCTTGGGTTGATACCCTAAAGAATGACCAAAAGAAATAATTGTCAATTGTCAATCGTCAATTGTCAATTGAAGAAAGAGGTGTATTGATGAATTTGCCACAAATTAAAATTGGTGATAAGGTTACAAAATTCCCTATAATTCAAGGTGGTATGGGTATTGGAGTTTCCTTGTCAAATCTTGCGTCCGCTGTCGCAAATTATGGTGGAATTGGAGTAATCTCAGGTGTTCAAATAGGCTTTAGAGAAGAGGATTTTCAAAGAAATTCCAGTGAAGCCAATGAAAGAGCTCTGGCTAAGGAGATTAGAAAAGCAAGAGAACTCTCTCCTGAAGGCATTTTAGGTGTAAACCTAATGGTTGCAATCCAAAACTATAAAGAAATGGTTGCTGTTTGTGTAAAGGAAAAAATTGACTTGATAATTTCTGGAGCAGGCTTACCTAGTGAACTCCCTATCTTTGTAAAGGGTAGCCAAACTAAGTTAGCACCAATTGTATCATCTGGAAAGGCTGCTGCAGTGATTACCAAGCTATGGAAAAAAAGATATGACTATTTACCTGATTTAGTTATAGTTGAAGGCCCTGAAGCAGGTGGACATTTAGGATTCTCTCTAGATCAACTAAAAGGAGAACTGCCTTCTTTAAAGGATATAGTAAAGGATGTAATGAATGCGCTAAAACCTTTTGAAGAAGAAACGGGTAAAAAAATTCCTGTTATTGCTGCAGGTGGAATATTCGATTCTAATGATGTTAAGGAATTTCTTCAGTTGGGATGTAGTGGTGTTCAAATGGGTACAAGATTTGCAGCAACTCATGAATGTGATGCTTCCTTGGAATTTAAACAAGCTTATGTAGATGCAAAAGAAGAGGATATCCAAATTGTACTAAGTCCTGTAGGTATGCCAGGGCAAGCTATTATGAACCCTTTTATGAAGAAGGTTAAGTTGGAAAGACAAAAGGTAACTAAATGCTATAACTGTCTTCAGCCTTGTAATCCAGCTACTACCCCTTATTGTATCTCCAATGCACTGATTAACTCTGTTCAGGGCAATGTAGATGAAGGGCTTATATTTATTGGAAAAAATGGTCACAGGATTAATAAAATAGTAAGTGTAAAAGAATTGATAGACGAGCTTTTCCAAGAGTAGATGAACATTTTTATCCTTCTTTGAATATATTGTACTAGGTAATGGACTAAAATCGACCTAATCAACTACAATGTATTGGAGGAACTGAAATGGATAAAAATAACTCAGCACTAGTAAGTAATATTAGAGTTACTGAGGGTAACTCTAAAGTTAAGCCTATTCCAGGTAAAACTGTAACTGAAGCTCCAGTTTGTGATACTTGCGTAGATGTAGATGCAGTAACATTGGATAACTGCCCAAATACCCCAGTTACACCTATAGGTTTACCTGGTGGGGTAGTTGTTAAAATACCTGTTGTATTGGCAGAATTAACTGTAAGATTTAATGTAAATGCTTTTATTAAGCTGCCTGAATTAGCACTTGAAATTAAGGATATTAAGAAGAGACTTAAAATTACTCAGTGTATGCTTCTTCAACCAACTAATATCCTCTTTATCAAAGGTTATGTTAGAAAGAATATAGATTATTCAACAAGAGAATGCTCAAATAGAGAAGGAGTATGCGGAGAAATTCATCATTGTACAGTAGATGTACCATTTGAATGCTCAACACCAGTAACCTTTACAACAACTCCTGCTCCTCTATTGACAAACACAGTATCTGAGTTCGAATACTTTAGAACAACAGATCTTCCTAACAAATATTTTGCAGAAAAAGATGATTTGCTATCAGGAGATCTTTCTGAGATTAATCAATTTAGAACTGAAAACTTCAATGAGCTTCCATTCTGTGAATTGATCACTGCAACTCTGTATGAATTCGATGAATTTATCGGTCGTCATAGCCCTGAGGGATATGAGTTCCCATTTGAAGAGAAGTTATTTAACAGACTAGAGGAAAAGATGGTAATAGAGCTTACTCTTAAACTTCTTCAAAATAGACAGGTAAGAATTCCACCTGTTGCAGGTGCAGCATCAGATAAATACTAAAACTAAAGGTTAGGTGATTTCACCTAACCTTTTTTGTATGACTTAATTTTTACTTATCTTACAAGAGAAAACTCCCTTACTATTTCAGCACCTTTAATAAGTGCCTCTTTATTTATTGGTAAAAGATGTGCCTTGGACTCTCCAAATACCTTAGGAAAAGCCTTATGAATTGAATCAAATCCCACAGTCTTAGTTGCTTCTAAGTAAGCCCCAAGCATTACCATATTTGCAATTCTTATATTACCAAGCTCATTGGCAATCTCATTGGCAGGAATATAATAAACCTCAATATCTTTACGATCAGATTTTCTATCTATTAATGAGGAATTAACAAATAATTTCCCACCTGGAATTACGGCTGTTTCAAATTTATCCATAGAAGGCTTATTTAGTACTATGGCAGTAGTAGCTTCTACAACTACAGGGGACCCCACTGGTTCAGTTGATATAATTACATTGCAGTTTGCAGTCCCGCCCCTCATTTCTGGTCCATAGGAAGGTAACCAGGATACCCTTTTATCTTCAATCATTCCAGAATAGGTAAGAAGCTGTCCCATTGCCATTACTCCCTGCCCACCAAAGCCAGCAATTATAATTTTTTCTTCCATATTATTTCGCCTCCTCTGGTCTTTTAATGTTTCCTAGCGGATAGTAAGGAATCAAGTTTTTCTCAAGCCACCTGAGAGCTTCAACAGGAGTATATCCCCAGTTTGTAGGACATGTTGAGAGAACTTCCACTATTCCAAAGCCTTTACCTTCTATTTGAATCTTGAAGCATTCCAATATTGCTCTTTTTGCCTTTCTAACATTGGCTGGAGAGTTTACAGAAACCCTTTCTACAAATTTTGCCCCATCAATAGTAGCTAGCATTTCACTCATTCTTAGTGGTTTACCACAAAGTGCTTCATCCCTGCCATAAGGTGCTGTAGTAGCTTTTTGACCTACAAGGGTTGTTGGAGCCATCTGTCCACCTGTCATACCATAAATGGCGTTATTTACAAATATGGTAGAAATTTTTTCCCCTCTATGTGCCGCATGGACAATCTCTGCTGTTCCAATAGATGCTAAGTCTCCATCGCCTTGATAAGTAAATACAAAATTTTCAGGATGAACTCTTTTTATTCCTGTAGCTACAGCGGGAGCCCTTCCATGAGCAGCCTCATGCATATCACAATTAAAGTATTTATAAGCTAGTACTGAGCATCCTACTGGTGCTACTCCAATTGCATTATCTAGAACACCTAATTCCTCCATTGCTTCAGCTACTAATCTATGGATAACACCATGTGTACACCCTGGACAATAATGGGTAGGTACATCTGTTAAACCCTTAGTTTTCTCGAATACTATAGCCATTATTTTTCACCTCCAAGGATTTCCTTTACCTTATTAACTATTGCTTCAGGAGTTGGAACCATACCACCAGTCCTTGAATAGAAGTAAGCTGGCATTCTTCCATTTAAAGCTATCTTAACATCTTCCAGCATTTGCCCTGCATTCATCTCAACAGTTAAAACCCCTTTGCAATCATCTTTTAGCTTATTGAACTCATCAAATGGATAAGGATAAAGTGTGATTGGTCTTATTAAACCTACCTTATATCCTTCTTTTTCTAGCTTTGCTATGGCAGTTTTTGCTATTCTTGCAGTAGTTCCATATGCCGAAATTACCAGGTCTGCGTCTTCTATATTGTAGGATTCTACCCTTATTTCTTTCTCTCTCATCTTCTTATATTTCTCTTGTAGGTCATCATTGTGCTTTTCTAAATCTTCAGCATCTAAGTATAGAGAGCTGATTACATTTGGCTTTCTCCTACCCCTAGTACCGGTGGTTGCCCATTCTTTAGCTGGTAATTCTCTTTTTTGTCTTTCCTTAAACTCTACTGGCTCCATCATCTGTCCAATCATTCCATCTCCAAGGATCATGACCGGATTTCTATATTCATCTGCCAGGTCAAAGCCTTCTATAATTAAGTCTACTAGTTCCTGTACATCTGCCGGTGCTAATACCAGCATCCTGTAGTCTCCATTTCCTCCACCTCTTGTTGCCTGAAAATAATCTGTCTGTGAAGGCTGTATACCACCTAGGCCTGGTCCACCTCTCATCATATTAACTATAACGCAGGGTAATTCTGCCCCTGCTATGTAGGAAATTCCTTCCTGTTTCAATGCTATACCTGGGCTGGATGAAGAAGTCATTACTCTTGCTCCACTTCCAGCTGCTCCATAGACCATATTAATTGCTGCAACTTCTGATTCTGCCTGTAGAAAAACACCACCTACCTTTGGCAATTCTCTTGACATATACTCAGGGATTTCATTTTGAGGAGTTATTGGATAACCAAAGAAATATTTGCAACCTGCAGCTATGGCTGCAGCCCCTACTGCCTCATTCCCTTTCATAAGAACTTTAGTCATGTAAAAACCCCCTTAATCTATTTTCTCAACGGTTATTACTGAGTCAGGACACATCAGAGCACAACTTATACAAGCAATGCACTTATCCATTTCCCTTATTCCTGCTGGGTGATATCCTTTCTTGTTTAGAACATCTCCTTTGAGTTCTATTATCTTAACTGGACATACTGAAACACAAAGTTCACATCCTTTGCATATGTCCTCTTTAAAAGTTACATTTCCCCTCTGTTTAGCCAATTGAATTCCTCCTTTTCTAAAGCATCCATTCTTCTCTCATATATAAATTTAGGGGAAACAACTCTCCCTCAAGAACTTTTGAAATACTATTTGCTATTGAACTTAAACAAACATTGTACTTAATCGGTATATTTGTCTCATCTGATATCTTTTTAGCTAAATTATAGCCTCGAAGAACATCCTCAAGAGTTGTACTCTTTAACATGTGAGTATTGTTTATAATCCCAGTTATCTTACATCTGGCTACATCTTGGATCTTTACCATATACTCCATAGCTTTATCTAAATCTTGTGTCTCAGGCCTATTTGCATTTAATACAAAGAACATATCATAAGAACCTTCCTTTAAATAGGGATGATATCTCCCTAGAGCTCTTGCACCTGCTGGGTCCCCACCTACATCCATGATAAGATTGTATGATGTATCTTGTATTGGGGATAACACCTCTCCTGGAATACTTGGGATATCTAAAGATGAAGCCCTAATGGAACCCCCAATAATCCTAATTCCATTCTCCTCCAACATTTCCGCCTTTTCCCTGCTTCTAAAATAAAGGTTTACAACATCTAAATCAACAAGAGCTACTTTTTTATCCTGAGCACTAAGTTTCATTGCATAATTAATACTAAATTCTGTTTTGCCACTACCATAATGCCCAATAATTATCCTTATCCTTTTGTCATCTAACATGTATGCCTCCACTATTTCTTTAGATATATGATTTAGCTTCCTCTTCACCTCTTAAAATCCTAAGTCCTCCTTCTGCCAGAGCTCTTAGTTCATCTTCGCCAGGATAGATATAAACTTGTGAGATAAAGTCTACCATTTCCCATATCCAACCAACAAGAAGCTTATCATGTGCCATTCCACCTGTTAGGAGAATTCCATCTACACTTCCATGAAGTACAGCTGCCATAGCGCCTATTTCTTTGCCAATTTGATATGCCATTGCATAGTATATATTTCTGGCATATTCATCTCCGCTTTCTATTCTTTTTAAAACCTCCATGACATTATTTGTTCCAAGATAAGATACTAGCCCACCATTTCCAGTTAGCTTTTTCTTCATTTCATCAAGGGAATATTTTCCGGAATAACAAAGCTTAACCAATTCACCTACTGGCAAGGCACCAGTTCGTTCAGGAGAAAAAGGACCATCCCCGTTTAGTGCATTCGCACAATCAACTACTTTTCCTAGTCTGTGGGCACCAACTGACACTCCACCCCCTAGATGAACTACTACCAGGTTTAACTCCTCATATCTTTTTCCAATAGATTTTGCATGTCGTCTCCCAATGGCTTTCTGATTCAGGGCATGAAATATGCTTATTCTTTCGATCTCCTTTAGTCCAGAAATCCTTGCCATATCCTGAAGCTCATCTACTACTACAGGGTCTACAATATATGATTTAATATTTAAACCTTTAGTCAATTCATAAGCCAATAATCCACCAAGATTTGATGCATGTTCCCCTTGATATCCAATTTTCAAGTGCTCCAGCATCAGTTCATTTACCTCATATGTTCCACCTTCTATAGGTTTTAATAGTCCACCTCTACCTACAACAAGGTCCAAATCAGTTATGTCAATATTTCTAGTTTTTAATTCATTTAATATAATCTCTTTTCTAAAATCCA
The DNA here is from genome assembly GCA_964532845.1 of uncultured Tissierella sp. GTDB lineage: Bacteria > Bacillota > Clostridia > Tissierellales > Tissierellaceae > Tissierella_B. Next base: position 10,273 of record CAZHLF010000021.1, on the reverse strand, counting down.
ACTGGTCATACATTTTACTAAAATCCTTTAACTCCTCAACTGAATGTCTGAGAGTAGTTTGAAATAGGATATTCTCGTCTTGAAAAACTGCAATTTTTGTTGAAGTTGAGCCTGGATTTATAATTAATTGTTTATACATGATCTCCTCCTGATAATAAAACTCCTAAAGCTATGGAGTTTAACTTTGCTTCATCATTGTCTGCCCTGGATGTCAAAACTATTGGAGCTTTTGTACCGACTATGAGTCCAGCAGTCTTAGCATTAGCTAGAAATGCCAAGGCTTTATAAAGTACATTTCCTGCCTCTATATCTGGTACTACAAGGATATCAGCATCTCCAGCTACTTCACTTTCTATTCCCTTAATTCTTGCAGATTCCTTGCTTACTGCATTATCCAGAGCAAATGGTCCATCTACAATGCAGTTCTTAATTTCTCCTCTTCTATACATATCAGCCAGTTCCTTTCCATGCACCGTGGCTTCCATCTTAGGATTTACCTTTTCTTTTGCTGCCAAAACAGCAACCTTAGGCATTTCAATACCAATGGATCTTGCAAGAGAAACTGCATTTTGTATAATTTCCTTCTTTTGTCCTAAGTCAGGTGCTACTATCATTGCAGCATCTGTGACAAGGAGAACTTTGTGATAAGCTTCCACTTGGAAAACAGCTACATGGCTGATAACGTTTTCTCTTCTTAGACCAACATCCTTATCCAGGACTTGCTTCATTATTATAGATGTATCTACTAAACCTTTCATAAGTATGTGAGCCTTTCCATCGTGTACCAGCTTTGTTGCTAATCTGGTTGCTTCAACCTTGTCCAACTCATTGATAATCTCCACACCATCTAGATTTAGTCTTATATCATCAGCTATTTTTATTATCTTATCTCTATTTCCTACAAGTATTGGTACAATTAACTCCTCTTTTACCGCACTCTTAACTGCTAATAGAACCTCTTCATCCTCTGCTACTGCAACAGATATAATCTTCTTTCCTTTGTCCTTTGCAAGCATTAGCAGCTGGCTAAAATCTTTTGCCATGATTCCACCTCTTCCTGATAATTTTTAGGTTCTTCTATACCATTTAAAACCCTTAGTACCCCTCCATTTAATGCTTCCATCTCATCCTCACCTGGATAAATTTCTACTTCTGACACAAAATTGATCATTTCTAAAATTTTGTTCAGAAGATATTCATCATTAGCTAATCCTCCAGTAATAAGGATTTTATCAACCTTTCCTTTTAGTACAACCGCCATGGAAACGATTTCCTTTCCTATCTGATAGGCCATTGAATCATAGATTAACCTGGCATATTCATCCCCTTTGGTAATTTTACTCATAACCTCTCTGGCATCATATGTGCCGAGGTATGAGTATAGTCCACCTTTTCCAGTAATCATCTTTCGCATATCATTTAAGGAGTGTTTCCCTGAATAACACATCTGGACTAGATCTCCACATGGAAGTGTACCTGCTCTCTCAGGTGAAAATGGTCCTCCGTGATTGGCATTATTTACATCAATTATTCGCCCCTTTTCAATTGGAGCTATGGATATCCCTCCCCCTAAATGTGCTACTATTAGGTTGAGTTCCTCTGCATTTTTCCCATTTTCTCTCTCAAATCTATGAACTACAGCTTTGATATTTAAAGCATGTACAAGGGAGATTCTTTCTATTTCCTTAAGTCCTGATATCCTCGATACTGGTTTAAATTCGTCTACTGATACTGGATCAACAATATATGAATTTATACCCTCTAAATCCCCTATTCCTTTTGCTAGTAAACCTCCAAGATTGGAAGCATGTTGTCCATTAATTCCTACCTTTAAATCATCAACCATAAAATCATCTACGTAATATATTCCGCATGGTATGGGGCGCAGAAGTCCGCCCCTACCAACTACTGCAACTAATTCTTTAATGTCTATTTTTTCCCCTATCAACCAATCTAAAACTAATCTCAGTCTATACTCATATTGGTCAATTATCTGGCTAAATTTTTCTAATCCTTCATGTTCAATCTTATGTGATTTAACTTCTATTTCTCCCTGAAATATGGAGAGCTTTGTTGAAGTGGAACCTGGATTTATGGCCAACACATATTTTCGAATCATACTTCCTCCTTAAGGATTTATAAGAGTTATATTTAACGGCTGTGGTGTAATTGACTCCACTGTAACTCCTTGAATTTCTTCAATGATTAGCTCTATATCATGTCTTCCCTCAGCTAAATTTAGCAAATCCATAGATAATTTTAACTGTTCGTTTATCAATGGCTCAAGTATTGATTTATATCCTCTTAATTCTACTCTTATGAGCCTACTTAAGTCTTCTTCAGATACTTCTAAATCATTATCCAGATTTAAAATGTTCAAATCTCGTACAGGTATGTTAAACTCCTTTGTTATTGTTTCTTCAATGTTATAGATTATTGTAACTTTCTCATTAGGATTTAAAAGTTCTACACCTTCTGGCAATTTTAGTTCTACCTCAATTGCAGATTTATCCAACATGGAGTTTATATCTATATCTACTGTTTCAAGCTTTTGAAGGTTAACAATATCATTATTTCCTTTAACCTTAATTGTAGATGGAGTAATGTTTATATTTGTTATTGAAAAATTCTCAGGCAACTCATTTACTGTAATTAGCTCAATTGGTAATGATACCGTCCTAAATACAGGTATTGTAATATCAACTAAATTCGGTTCCCTTGTTACACCTCTAACATTATTTCCTTCATCGTCTACTACTACAGTTGCAAAGGATGAAGTAGTTGTATCAGTTCTATTAGTTAAGTCTACCTCTGTTATTACTTGTTGAACCTCGTTTACCCATGTTCTTGGCCCACTGATTGTAACATTATGAGGTCTTGAGGATAAGTCACCAAGAACATAATCTGAAGGCAACTCACCTATGGTATTTATTTTTACAGGTATTTCTCTGGTTACGACTTTTTCAAATGTAAATAGAATTTCCTTAGGATTGACATCGCTAATAGTAACTCCGCCAGTTTGATTTGTTATGCTGGTTATGACAGATACTCTAGCTTGCCCTTCACTATAACCACTTAAGTCTACATATGCATTAATATTTGATGATGAGGATGCTAAAAATCTATCTAAATCTGATTTTTTACCAGTTACTTCTACATTTACAGTCACTTGCTGAGGCTCCATTACTACAAGTCCCTGTCTTTCTAAAGCAGAGATATTGGTTAATACTACATTTACATTTCTAATAGGTCTTGTTTGAGGTGGGTCTTCCTTACTCATAACAAAACTCCATAAAAATATTGCTATAATTATACATGTGATTTTGGCTGTTATATCACTCTTCTTCTTGCTCATCTTTTTGCCTCCATCTCGATAAGAATGTTGGATTGTTTGACTTTGGCTTGTACATATCAGTTAGAATCTGATGCAAGGTCTTTGTATCCAGATATCTTGCTATTGTTCCGTTTTCAGCAGTTGATATAGCCCCAGTTTCCTCTGAAACTATAATGGCAAGTCCGTCAGAGCGTTCAGATATTCCCAAGGCAGCTCTATGTCTTGTTCCTAATTCCTTACTTAGACCTGAATTGTCTGTAAGAGGTAAAAAACATGCTGCAGCTTTTATTTTGTCATCTTTTATAATTACTGCACCATCATGGAGTGGTGTATTTGGTATAAAAATATTTATAAGTAAGTCACTGGTCACTAATCCATCTATTTTTGTGCCAGTTTCTACTACTTCATTTAAGCCTGTTTGTCTCTCCATTACTATTAAAGCACCGATTTTTTGTCGTGACAGAGAAGCAACTGCTTCTACTATTTCATCCACCACATTGGAAAGACTTTCCCCTCGTATTTCTACAAAGGATTTAGTAAGAAATCTACTTCTACCTATGTATTCTAATCCACGCCTTAGCTCTGGCTGAAAAACTATTAATAAAGCTAATGTTCCAACTGTCATGGCATTATTTAAAATCCAGTTAATTGTATATAATTCCATCCATTCGCTTACATAAGTTAATACTAATAAGACCACTATACCTTTAGCCAGCTGTTCTGCTCTGGTTTCTCTTAGTAGCTTATATAGTTTATAAATAACTACTGCAACTATAAGAACATCCATTACATCTCTCATTCTTATGTTTGAAAACATATTTATAAATTGTTGCATGATTTTCACCATTCCCGTATTTATTTGTATACAATAAACTCATTGCAACTTCCTATTTTATCCTTATTTCTATTATATAACATATTTGAGCTTAAATGAATAAATTTACTCTAAATCGTGAAATGTTCCAATTTTCTAATTATTGCTTTGGGTATTTAATGTCTCAAAGGTATCCTTGTATGACTTTTCCAATCTACTTTTTATATTATCCCCATTATATTGTATATCCCTATTTAGAATATCCTCTATAGGTAAAATGTAGTATTTCATCCCTTTTCCTTCTCTATATCTATGAATCCAAGTAGGGATATATTTAACCTCCTTTAGATATGTCCGATCTATGTCCTTCTCTATTACAACCTCCACCATTAGTCCATCCTCTGTATAGGAATTTCCCATGGTTTCATATCTTTGATTGGAAAGGAAATTACCCATTGAATATACTATAAGTTTTCTTTCTCCATTGTGAATTACTTCTTCGGCTGGCTGAATTACATGTGGATGACTCCCTAATATAATATCCGTACCCCAATGGATCATTTTTAAAGCAAGCTCTCTTTGAGAATCAGAAGGCTTTCTATGGTACTCATGTCCCCAATGGAGAACTGCCACAATTAAATCAACTTCATTCTCTTTTAGAAAATCTATATCCCTTTTAATCAACTCTTCATCCAATTTATTAACCATGTGACTTTCATCTGACTTTAACAGGCTGTCCAAACCATTTAGATAGGATCCATAGGCAATAAAACCTATTTTAATGCCCTTAACATCTTCAATAAGAGGATCTCTGTTCTCATCCTTATATGTTCCAATATTTTTCATCCCATTTGAATTGATAGTATCTATAGTATTTATTATTCCTTTTTTATTTCTATCCAGGCTATGATTATTTATTGTAGACAGTATATCAAAACCTGCAGAGCTAATTCCTTCCAGGGTTTCAACTGGACTATTGAATCTGGGAAATCCAGTAAACTCCATATCATTACCTGCAGTTACAGTCTCAAAATTTGCTATCGAAATATCAGCCCCTTGGATATATTCTTTTACATAATTAAAAGGGGGACTAAAATCATATCCCTCTTCAGTCTTGGCAGCCCAAACCTGGGGCATATGAAATATAATATCCCCCACTGCTAAAATAGTAATACTTGAGGGTTCTATTATTTCCACTTCTACTATTTCCTCTGATTTGTCTTCATGGATAAAATTATCTCTAGATATTTCTTTCTCATCCTCTTCTGCCAAAACAGGCTTGTCTATATTTTGTGGTAAACACCCAGTTTGAGTGCCCAATATAATTATCAGTATCAAAAATAAAATAAATTTTCTCAAAAACATAACCCCCTTTTTGCAATAACCCTGATTTTCTCATACTTTAATTCTACCTAATTAATCTCTTATTAACAACTACTCCTTGGGTAGTTTTTTCACTCTATTTCTAGAATCATATAAAAATGCTGATAATTTTCTTTCATTTATCCACCACATAAATATTACATAAGGAACAAAGAGCATAGTCAATTCCGGAATATTTGCCATAAGAATAAAATCAAACAATCCATGTAATATTATGGGAGCCACTAGAGACATTATCATGTACCTTTTCTTTCTCCCCTTATCCTTATCAAATTTTGCAAGAGACAAATAATATCCCATAGTAATACCAAATACAGCATGGGCAGGTACTGAGAATATACCTCTGTAAAGTCCTACAAATGGGTTGTTAGTATAGGTAAACACTACATAAATTATATTTTCAACAGTTGCAAATCCCAATGCAGAGAAGACCCCATAAACTATCCCGTCTAATTTTTCATTAAAATAGCCCGTTTTAAAGGGTACCTTCACTATCATTAGTCTTTTAAAGTATTCCTCAGTGAATCCTGCCACTATAAAGGCATTATAAAAAGCACCCAGAGTACCTCTAAATACATTTAGCCTAATTAATACTTCCTCTACAAATATAGATGGAATTACAGAAAGAGCTCCCAGTATAAAAGTCAGCAGGAGCAGTTTTAATGGTTCACGGTCATGTCTGTCGCTTAAATAGATTGCACCTAGCCCAATAATAGCAGGTGTAATTGCAATAATAAAGAGTCTCGTACTCAATTTTGATTCCTCCTTTTCTCTCTTTATTATTCCAATGAGATAAAAAAATATTTAAAAAAAGACACCCTAAGGTGTCTTTTTTAAACTAATATTAATATTCTATGAACTTTTCCTTCTTTGCCTTACAAAGTGGACAGTTGTCTTCTTCTCCTGTTAAGGAAATAAATCCACAAATAGGGCAGAGATAAATTTTATCCGCTTCAAGGTCTTTTTCATCATCTACTAAAGCCTTTGCCTGAGTAAACAAATCAGCATGTACTTGTTCTGCAGCAACTGCATATTTCATAGCACTTATTGCTGAAGGTTCATTTTGTAATTCTGCAACAGCTATGTAAGCTGGATACATTTGAGTTACTTCAAATAATTCTCCATTTATTCCACCTTGAAGATTATCTGAAGTAGAACCAAGTCCAAATCCTCCACCTGATACAACTGAGAAATCTCCTGATACATCTCCTAAAGCTTTGAAGTGTAGTGTTGCATGAACTTGCTCTGCATCTGATGTTGCCATGAATAGTCTAGCTACATTTGGAAATCCATCTTTTTTAGCTTTCTCTGCCCAAATTCTATATCTCATATGAGCCTGGCTTTCACCACCAAAAGCTGATCTTAAGTTGTCTTGTGTCATTGCGTTCATATTTTTTCCCCCTTATGTATATTTTTTATCATCTGTAATCTTATACCCATAGTTAAGAAATATTAACAAGGAACATAATATTTTATCTTTTTAGATTATGTTCCTTGTTTAACTGATATACAGATTTATGAGCTAAATGAAGAAACTTGCAGAACTTTGATTTGCATCAGATAACATTGTGGCAACTCCACCAATTTCAACACCATCTATAAGCTCATCCTTAGTAATACCCATTACATCCATGGACATCTGACATGCCGTTAGTTTTATTCCTGACTCTAAGGCTTGCTTCATCAATTCATCAAGGGAAGATATATTTTTGTTCTTCATAACCATTCTAATCATTTTTCCACCAAGACCACCCATGTTCATCTTGGATATGCCAAGTTTTGAAACTCCTCTAGGCATCATTTTGCCAAACATACTTCCCATAAAATCCTTTTTAACCTTTACATTCTCCTGCTTCCTTAAAATGTTCAAACCCCAGAAGGTAAAGAACATACTTACTTCTTCACCCATACTTCTAGCCCCATTAGCTATAATAAAAGAGGCAATGGCTTTATCCAAATCTCCGCTAAATACTATAAGTGTTTTCCCTTTCTTCTGAGGAATATCTTCATGTATTCTAAGAGTATCTACTTCTAAACCTTTCTTGATGAGAACAACCCAGCTCTTGTCTTCTTTTCTATCACTGATAAAGCAGTTATCAGTATTTTTGCACCATGCTTTAATATCACTTAAGAACCCTGGGTCAGTAACTGAGACCTCAAGTAAATCTCCATCCTGAAGAGTATTCATTTTTTCAGATACCTGCATAATAGGTCCAGGACAGGATAATCCACATGCATTTAACTTAATTATATCCTCAGATTCGGATTTAACTACAGATTCAGTAATGCCTGAATCACTAAAAGACTTCATCTCATCATCCATACCATTTTTCATGTATAGGGTTTTATAGGTATTAAATCCTCCTGCAAGATTCTTTGAGTTAAAGCCTTTATTTTTTAATATTCTATCAGCAATATATCCCCTAAGGCCTATGGAGCAATATGGTATTATAAGTTTATCTTTAGGTAGTTCATCTATTCTATTTCTAAGATGCCCAAGAGGAATATGCATTGAATGGTCAATTGATCCAACATTTAGTTCTGCATCTTCACGGATATCAAGGAATAATGTTTTTTCCTTATCTAAATCATCCAACTCTCTCCAAAGAATTTGATCAGTAACGCCTTTTAGGATATTGTCTGCAGCAAACCCAATCATGTTTACCGGGTCTTTTGCCGAAGAATATGGAGGAGCATAAGACAATTCCAAATCCATCAAATCATCCACATGTCCACCAAATCTGATGGCGCTTGCTATAACGTCAATCCTTTTATCCACTCCATCATAACCAACGATTTGAGAGCCTAATACTTTGCCATTTAAATCATATATTAACTTTATAGAAAGTGGTAGTCCTCCAGGATAATAGCCTGCATGAGAATTTACATGGATTAAGGATAATAGATAGTCCTTTTTATACTCCTTTCCCAGTCTATTTAGAGTTTTTTCATTAGTCCCTGTGCTGGCAACTGCTAAATCAAATACTTTTGCTATGCTAGTTCCCTGGGTTCCTTTATATTCTTCCTTTTGACTTCCCAATATATTATTTGCTACAATTCTTCCTTGTTTATTGGCTGGACCTGCTAATGGTACCATTGTAGGAACCTTATTAATATAATCTTCTACTTCAATTAAGTCTCCTATGGCATATATATAGTCATCTGAGGTCTTAAGATATTTATCAACAACTACTCCACCACGGGTATTTTGATTTAATCCTGCATCTTTTGCCAATTCACCATTTGGTCTGATACCAATTGACAAAATTACTATATCTCCCGTTACCTTGTTCCCAGATTGTAATGTGATTGTTGTTTCTCCATTTTCATATTCAAATTTACTAACTCCATCCTTAAGTCTTAAGTCAACACCCTTAGATAGTAAATGCTCATGAACTATTTCAGCCATTTCATAGTCTATCGGAGCCATTACCTGGTCAAGCATTTCTACTATAGATACCTTCATTCCTAAATCATGTAGATTTTCAGCCATTTCAAGACCAATGAAACCTCCTCCAACTACGATGGCACGTTTAGGTTTTTTAAGGTCTATAAAGTTCTTGATCTTATCAGTATCTGGAATATTCCACAAAGAGAATATATTAGGAGAATCTATTCCAGGTATAGGTGGTTTTAATGGAGTAGAGCCTGTAGACAGGATTAAGTAATCATAGCTTTCTTCATAGGTACTCCCATTTTGGAGATTTTTAATTATTACTTTTTTTTCATCTTTTAGAATTTTTGTAACTTCTGATTTTGTTCTAATATCTACATTGAATTTTGATTTTATCCCTTCAGGTTTTTGTACCAAAAGAGAATCTCTCTCTTTAATTGTCCCTCCAATATAATATGGTAATCCACAATTGGCAAAGGAAATGTACTCGCCTCTTTCTAGTAAAACGATTTCCGCATCCTCATCAAGTCTTCTTAGTCTAGCAAGTGCAGTGGCACCTCCGGCAACTCCACCAATGATTAAAATCTTCTTTGACATAATATCCCCCTCTTTATTTGAAAATTGTCTTTATAATATATATAGCATCAAGATTTGTAACTCTATAATAGATTTCTGTCCCTTTTCTTTCACATTCTATAATTCCAGCTGCTTTTAATTTTGCCAAATGTTGAGATAATGTAGACTGGGGTATATCAAGACATCCTTGCATATATGATACGTTATTTTCACCTTCATCAATTAAACCCTTTACTATACACAACCTAATTGGGTGTCCTAATGCTTTTAAAACTTCAGATTTTTGTTCAAGAATTTGCTTTTCAACTTTCATAAAATCCCCCCATTCATATATCTATATATTATAATATAGCGATATTTATAGCAAGTAATAAGGAAGAAGAAATCTTCCTTTTTACAAATAATTTAGTAATATTTTTTCCTACACATATCTTCTTGAACTAATCTTAAACATTCTCCAAATCTTTGGAAATGAACTATTTCTCTTTCTCTTAAAAACCTTAAGGTGTCAGTTACACCTGGATCATTGCTAATATTAATTAACCATTCATAGGTTGCCCTTGCTTTTTCTTCTGCAGCCATATCCTCATGAAGATCTGCCACTGGGTCATCTTTAACATTTAAAAAAGTAGCCGTCCATGGTGCACCTGCTGCATTATGAGGGTATAAACCTTTTCCATGATTTACATAATGTGCTTCAAAAGGTGTGCCTTTAATTTGGTCTAAGGTAGCATCCTTAGTAAGTTTATATACAAGAGTGCCTATCATTTCC
>CAZHLF010000020.1:0-18380 GCA_964532845.1 uncultured Tissierella sp. | reverse complement strand
AACTTAATATTTTTAAAGTAGGATATTGTTAGTATTTATATTTTGGCATATTTTATTTGAAAAATCTTCTTAAGGAGCCTTATTAATAATGTTTTTTTGGAGTTTTATGCAGAGGTAAAACTTTCCAAGATACAAAAAAGATAAGCCTTAAGCTTATCTTTTTAAATATTCATCTAATCTTTAATTAGCAGCCACTGCCGCCTCTATCTGGTATAATTGAAAAACCTCTTTTTAGCCAGTTATTTGAATAATCTACAGTGAATTTTCCGTAATTTTTACTTAGCCCTTCCTCAACTACAAATGAGAAATCATTATCTTTTATTACTTCATCGCCATCTTTTGGCTCATCCAGAGCCAGACCAAAACTTGGGCCGCCTCAGCCATAGCTTGCAACATAAATTTTCAGCATTTTATCGGTTTTCTTTTCTTCGATAAGCTTTTTTAATTCATCTCTAGCTTGATCAGTTACATCTATAATCATAGTATTCCTCCTCCTAATTATACCCCCCAAGGGTATCTACTATTATCTTACAATATTTAGAAATAATAGTCAATATCGTATTATAATATTATCTTATTTTTATCCAAAAATATTGTTAACAAACAAAAAAGAGTCTCTGAAATTTTACAGAAACCCTTTTTGTTTTAATTTTTAATTATTACATTGCTCTTTCTGGCATAACAGCATCTACTATACCAATCACCAAAGCTCCGATTATAGCTCCCCAAATGGATATATTAAATCCAGGTACTATAAACTTGGTTACATAAAGAATAATTGCAGCAACTAAGAAGCCTGATATTCCTCTTCCAAATGGGGAAGCATTAATACCTGTAAACCTCTGAATCAAGTAATCCAGTACACCTATTACTACTGCTGCCAACAAAAGACTCCACAAGCTGTCAATTGTAAATCCTGGTGTAAAATAGGCTGCAATTGCAACTACTATGGATGTAATAAGGACCCTTAAGAGTAATTCACCTATACTAAAATCATTGTCTCTATTTCGGTCCCTATTTCTGTCTCTGTCGTTATTTCTGTTTTTATCATTGTTTTCCATTTTTTCACCTCCTGTTTAAGCTTTGATGAAACTGCTTGCAGTTTCTACTTTCGGCTGCAACGATAAGTAGACAACCCAATCTTTGATTGGTGTTGGTCACTTAGTTTGTTCATCAGGTGAGTTTTATATACTCTCACCAGTTGAAGAATAATTAAACCAGTCACTAGCAGAAACAGGAAACAAATTCACCTCGTTATAATCTTCTCCAGAGATGAATTTTTTTATACACTTCTTTAAATCCAATTAATAATTAAAAATTAATAGTTTAAAGAAAGTGTAAGTGAATAACTAATAGTAAATTGTGAGAAGATACGAATAAGTGAACAACGAACAGCGAACAACAATATGTTGTCATTCTGAGTGCTAGCGAAGAATATTGGGTTTAAGCTTCGAAGGCTAGACAATAGTAATTGTCAACTGTCCATTGTCCATTGTCAATTTAATAAAAAAGGTTGTAACTTTATAATTTATATGCTACTATATTACTATGAATTAAATCAAATAGAATTTAAATGGGAGGAATATATAAATGGAAATTACAAAGGATATGCTTATTGGTGAACTAATCAGAAAGAAACCTGAATCCATAGAAATACTTATGAGATTTGGTATGGGTTGTATTGGTTGCCCATCAAGCCAAATGGAAAGCCTTGAAGAAGCAGCTATGGTTCATGGCTTAGACATAGATAAATTAATGACTGCATTAAATAACTAAAAAGCATAAAAAAATTCCGAGCTAAGCTCGGAATTTTTTATGCTCTATATTATTTGTCTAAAAGATCATCTAGTTTTTCTTTATCAAAGCCAACAATTTCTTGGCCATCAACCAATAAAACTGGTACACCCATATGACCCATTGCCATTAACTCTTTTCTTGCCTCTTTATCTGTTTGAACATTTTTCTCAGTATATGATACACCTTTTTCACTTAAATAGTTTTTTGCTAATGTACAGTATGGGCAAGTATTACTTGTATATACAACTACTTCTGACATGTAAATTCCTCCTTTACTATCTTCATTATACCCCCTATGGGTATATAATGCAATAGATATTCTTTAGTTATTTTACCCATAAAGGACATAAATAATCAAGTATAATTTAATCCACAGGGTTCATAGGGTTAATTGGAAATATTACTTTACCTGTAAGTGGGTCTATATAAAGGAGCCAATATCCAATGGTTTCATTTCCTGAAAACCATGTATTAAACCCTGTTGTACCACCATGAGGGTGTTCATCTTTGTAAAACCCTCCAGGAACTCCATAAACATAGTATTTTACCTCTTCACCCTGACTATATAATCCAAAGAGATAATGATTGTACAGACTCATCATTTCACGGGCTGTAGTTGATGAGGTTCTTCTTATTTTTGCATCGCCACCTGTTACATAACTGAAATATGGTAGGAACCCCTTAGCTTCATCCTGAAAATCAATTCTCCACCAACGATATCCATCCAGATTTTGTCTGAAAGGATCTACTATAGAGAAATATCTTAAAATATTTAATACATAGTCAGTGGTCTGATTCTTTTGAATTACCCTTCTATTGTGTTCATAGTCCATATTGTTAATCTTAACAATCTCCTGATTGGACTCTACATATTGTTTTACTTCCTCTTTACTTGGAATCATATCTCTAGGTAAATCATTTAGGATGTACTCATCTTGATCTTTTTGTTCATCAAATTTATTACTTTCAACCTTCTTTTCCTCATCCAGGTGCATAAATTCAGGTTCCTCAGTGTCTGAAGTGATACATTCAGGTTCAGGTTCAGGCTCAATGCCCTTTACCATAAAGTCATATGCTATCTGGTCTTCATCAATAGCTATATATTCCTCTTTTAGACTTAAGTCCCCTATTGGCTCAAATTCAGGTTTGTACTCCTCAACTATAAATTCAGTATTAGATTCCTCTTTGCCCTGGAAGACCTCTTCATATTGCTGTATTATTTCCTTTTCAAAGCCTTCCTTTTCTATTAAATACTCATTAGTTAAAGGTTCTTCATCCTTTAGTTTATCGAAGTCAATCCGCCCTTCTGCAAGCCCATCACCTGTTATTTTCTCCATATTCTCCGACTTCTTTATTGCTGGCTCATCGGAAGGATGTTTAACCTCAGGAGTCAAATCCTCTTCTACTGGATTTACTTCTAATAGATTCTCTTCTTCCAATTTCTGAGTAGATTCTCTTTTAGTTCCAATCTCACTCTTGTAGTTTTCTATTGAACCATCTTCTTTGTCCATATAACCACTTAAAAGTATATGATTCTCCCTTATAAGAGCTAATCAATTAAGCTTATCCAAAGATAACCCCTTAGACTCCAAATCCATAAGATTAAAGTTTATGTCCTCTCTTGACTTTCCATTCTTGTCACTATAGACCTTTCCAAGGTAGTAGCTACCATTGTTTGACACCAGCATAACATCATAAATCTCACTAGGTTCAGACCCTTCCAGGGAAATATTTAGGCTTCCCTTAAGACCTCTAACTTCAAGTTTCCCATGACCTTTTGGGTTAATTCCACTTATTGTGCAAAAGTCCTTTTTAAGTATGATAAATTTCTTAGTATATCCTACGATTCCAGGCATAAAAAAACCCCCCTATTAAACTATTAATCCTATAACAAGGCGGCCTATTCACCTCGTCATAAAATTATATGTTTAATGGGGGTAATTCTTTACTAAGTTTGATAAAATCTTCTACAGAAATGTTTTCTGCTCTTTCCTCCAGCTTAATTCCTACCTTCTCAAGAGCTTTTTTAAACTCTTCTTTATCTAAATCAAATCCATAAGTGGAAAGTGCATTGATTATTGTCTTTCTCCTTTTTGAAAAAGCCGCTTTTACTACTTTGAAAAATTGTTCTCTATCTATATCTGGCAGTTCCTTTTTTAACTCAAGCTTGATTACAGATGAATCAATTTTAGGCTGAGGCATAAAAACCGTTTTTGGAACCTTAACTACTACCTTAGGGTTGGTGTAGAAATGAACAAATACGGATAATGATCCATAGCTTTTACTTCCAGGATTAGCCGCCATTCTATCAGCTACTTCCTTTTGTACCATGACACTAATAGACTGGAAATTTAAATTATCCTCTAAAAGTTTTCCAATTATAGGGGTAGTTACATAATATGGGAGATTGGCAACCACTTTAACAGGTACACCACCCAGTTTTTCATCTATCAGTTTTCTTACATTCACCTCTAGAATGTCACCATAAACTATTTCCACATTGTCATAGCCAGCTAGGGTTTCATCCAATATTGGAATTAATTTTCTATCTAGTTCTACAGCTACTACCTTTTTAGCACAAATGGCTAACTCTTCTGTCAAGGTTCCCATTCCAGGACCAATTTCCAAAACATAGTCATCTTTTGTAATTTGAGCTTCCCTTACGATTTTTCTAACTACATTACCATCGATGAGGAAGTTTTGTCCAAGGCTTTTAGAGAACTTAAAGCCATATCTATCCAGGGTTTCTTTTATTTTATTTGGAGAATAGAGTCGCTTATTTTCCATCTTTTTCAATCCTCTCCAATGCTTCATCAAATTCTTCTCTTGTAACCCCAAAGCTATTTAATCTGTTTAATAACTGCTTACCATTTGCATAGCCAATTCCCAGAACTTCACCAAGTTTATCTCTTTTTTGTCTGGAATCATCTCCCCCGGCAAGTCCATTATTAACAAGGTCCTCTTTGGTAAACTCTATACTTCTTTCAACCATATGTGGGTGAGCTTTTTTTATAGCGATGGCAATATCCTCAGGAGAGGCATTTTCAACACCTATATTTCCCTTTTTAAGGGCTTTTCCCTGAGGCAAGAAGGCATGCTTTACGTTCTTTATCTTAGCTGCTAAATCTCTTCTAATTCTCTCACCAGCATAATCAGGGTCTGTAAGGATTATAATGCCCCTTCTTTCAGCCAATGATTTTAGTGTCTCCACAAGCTCCTTCTTATATCCAAAACCGTTTGTAGCGATAACCTCGCACTCCAGAGCAGCCTTTACAGCAGTAATATCATCTTTTCCTTCAACTACAATAACTTCCTTAATCATAAAACAACTCCTCAGAACAATTGACAATTGACGATTGACAATTGACAATTAAAAATCATAATACTCTTTATTTCATTTAATTCACAATGCACAATATTTTCTTCGGGTCAGTCCTTCTGGTCTATTGGCGAGCAAAGCTCGCCCTTATAATTGTCAATTGTCCACTGTCAATTGTCAATTCTTTAATATCTCAAACAATTCCTTTACGTTCCTACTTGTTACTTCTGCCAGCTCTTCTATACTTATACCCTTTATTTCTGCTATAGTCTCAGCTGTGTAGGCCACGAGTTTTGGTTCGTTTCTTCTGCCTCTAAATGGTTCAGGGGTTAGATATGGGCAGTCTGTTTCTATGAAAAGTCTATTAAGAGGTACAGCCTTGGCTACTTCCTTAGGTACCCTGGCTTTTTTAAAGGTTACAGGTCCCCCTAGGGAAATGTAGAATCCTAGTTTTAAATACTCCCTAGCCATTTCAACACTACCCGAGTAGCAATGCATTACTCCCTTAAGCCCTCCATTTAGGACTGCTTCCTTGATTATCTCAAATGTCTCTTGATCAGCATCCCTAGTATGGATTACTACAGGAAGATTAAGTTCCTTTGCCAATCCAATCTGTTCTTTAAATACTTTTCTTTGAGTTTCCCTTGGTGAGTTGTCATAATAAAAGTCCAGTCCGATTTCACCAATGGCAAGAACCTTTTCTTCTTTTGAAAGCTCTCTAAGCTGATCTAAATAGTCCTCAGGTACATCTTGTGCATCATGAGGATGAACCCCAATCACTGCATAGATTTGACTATATTCATTGGCAAGCTGAACTGAAGCCCTGCTGGACTCCAGATCATAGCCAATATTTAGTACCATATCAATTTTGTTTTCTTTTAAGCTATTAATAAGCTCTGTTCTATCTTCATTAAATCGCTCATCATCAAGGTGAGCATGACTGTCTATAAACATATTTCCTCCTAGGAGATGGTTGCTCCATCTTCCATATCTGAAAGTGTAGATAATAATGAAAGATTTCCATCTTTATCTTCTGCTGCAAGTACCATTCCTCTAGATTCAATTCCTCTTAGCTTAACAGGTTTTAAGTTAGTTACTACTATAACTTTTTTACCTACTAAGTCTTCTTTGGAATACCATTTCTTAATTCCTGAAACTACTGTACGAGTCTCATTTCCTATTTGTAGGGTTAATACCAATAATTTATCAGCCTTTGGATGGTCTTCACACGCTACTACCTTAGCTACCTTAAGTTGTACTTTAGCAAAATCATCTATTGTAATTTCAGGAAGCTCTTCAACTTCTTCTACTACTTCCTTAGTTTCCACCTTTGTTTCTTCCTTCTTTTCCACATTTCCACTTCTTTCGTCTATTAGCTTTTGATTAGCATCATTTAACCGTAGGAGCTCTTTCTCGATTTCAAGTCTAGGAAATATTACAGCTCCCTTATTTACTGTTCTTCCAGCTATATTACTCATCTCATTATTCCAAAGTTTAGCATCATCCCAGATTGCTTCCTCAGTAATACCAAGTTGTCTTCTTATTTCAGTTGAAGTATTTTCCATAAATGGCTTAATCAATATGGATATTATCCTTAATGACTCAGAAAGACTGTATAATACTGAATCTAACTTTTTATTTCCTTCCTTGGCTAATATCCAAGGCATAGTTTCATCAACATATTTGTTTGTTCTTCTAACTAGCTTCCATACTTCTTCAAGAGCTAATGAAAAAGCAAGTT
This sequence comes from uncultured Tissierella sp., assembly GCA_964532845.1. Lineage (GTDB taxonomy): Bacteria > Bacillota > Clostridia > Tissierellales > Tissierellaceae > Tissierella_B. Next base: position 11,523 of record CAZHLF010000020.1, on the reverse strand, counting down.
TTTCCATATGTTCTTCAAACTTGGAGGCTACTGATACTGCCATTTCTTTTAATGAAGAATCAAATTCTGTCTCTTCAGTTGGCGCAGGGATAACTCCGTTGTTGTATTTTTCAACCATGGAAACAGTTCTACTCAATAGATTTCCTAAGTCATTTGCTAAATCTGAATTTAGTCTTTGAAGGAATTTTTCTCTTGAGAAGCTTCCATCCTGTCCAAAGGTAAATTCTCTCATTAAGAAATACTTAAATGCATCTATTCCATAAAGCTCAATAATTGGCTCAGGATAAATTACATTGCCTTTGGATTTTGACATCTTGTCATCTTCAAATAAAATCCATCCATGACCAAATACCTTATCAGGTAGAGGTAGGTCTAATGCCATTAAGAGTGCAGGCCAGATAATAGTATGGAATCTTACTATTTCCTTTCCTACAAGATGAACATTTGCTGGCCAATATTCCTTATATGTTTGTTCATTTTCCCCTCCATATCCCAGGGCTGTTAAATAGCAAGATAATGCATCTATCCAAACATAAACTACGTGCTTTTGATCAAATGGAACTTTAACACCCCAATCAAAGGTTGATCTAGAAACTGAAAGGTCTTCTAATCCATCCTTTAAGAAGTTATTTACCATTTCATTTTTTCTTGATTCTGGCTGAATGAAATTAGGATTATCTTCATAAAGCTTTAACAATTTATCTCTATATTTTGAAAGTCTGAAGAAATATGCTTCTTCTTCAGCAATGTGTGTTTCTCTTCCACAGTCTGGACATTTGTGGCCATCTAATAACTGGGATTCTGTCCAGAAGGATTCACAAGGAGTACAATAGTATCCCTTATATACATCCTTATATATTTCTCCCTTTTCATATAGCTTTGTAAAAATGTCTTGAACTGCCTTTTCATGATGTGCATCTGTACTTCTTATAAATGAATCGTAGTCTATTTCAAGCATCTTCCAAAGTTTTTTGATATTAGCTACAATACCATCTACATATTCCTTAGGGCTTTGACCCATTTCTTTTGCTTTAGTCTCAATCTTTTGTCCGTGCTCATCTGAACCTGTAGTAAAGAAAACATCAAAGCCTTGAAGCTTTTTAAATCTTTTTATAGAATCTGCCGCTACCGTGGTGTAAGTGTGCCCAATGTGTAGGTTATCACTTGGATAATATATTGGGGTTGTTAAATAAAATTTCCTCTTTGACATATTAGCCTCCTTATATTTCAGTGAATAGTGAACAGTGAATAGTGAATAGTTATTAAGATCAATTCTTAACATCCTAAACACGAGACTCTACGCTAACTCAAAAATGACAGCGATATTGTATGATAACTGATAAATAATTACTAGGTCCTCAGTTACTCACTATGTTTTCAGTTATTCACTATTCACTATTAGTTATTCACTATGTTCTAATTGTTCATTGGTTTTTATTTTTTAAAATAAAAACCCTCATCTCAATATAGAGACGAAGGTTAAGTTCGCGGTACCACTCTAATTTTTCCAAATCTTTCGATTTAGAACTCAATAGGTTTCAAAGACCATATAGTATAACGGCTATATCCGTTATGGCCTATTAGACCATAATATTCAAGGACCATCTTCAGAAAAACCTATCCACTGGCTTTCACCCTACCCAGCTCTCTAAGGAATAAGTAAAACCTACTCTTCCCATCAAAATATCTAATATATATGTTGAGTTATTCAATTAATAATTATACCAAGAAATCCACAAATAGTCAATAAAAAGGAGAAATAACGAGATCATATATCCTCAATTTAACAATTTTCCCTCCACAGGAATAAAATGAGAAATATAGGAAAAAATACTTAGAACATCTTCTTGCATTAACATGTAGATTTTCATGCGGTAACGTCGTGAAACAATGGAATATATTGGCATTGTAAAAAAATGTATAACCTTTGTAGCCTTGTAATTGCAATTTGTTCATAAGTTGTTTATTTAGTTCTACTAATTATGAATTGTTTCAATATTGCGACTATGGGGTCAAAAATTTGACAAGATTATTCTTTTCGATTACAATATCAAAATAGCCGAGAAAAGTTACAAAATAGTTACAAATAATATTTATTTCTATTTTGTAGCAAATTTAAGGAGGTAAATTATGGATAGCAGTTTGATCAAAAAGGCAGGTAAGTTTAAAGTCCTTGTGGTCCTCGCTATAGTAGTAACATTGTCTTTAGGATTTTATGTGTACCAAGGTAATGAGGTAAGCTTGAACCTGGATGGAGAAATTATAGAGGTAGTTTCTTATTCAAAAACAGTTGAAGAATTCCTAGTAGCCGAAGAAATTGACTTAAAAGAAGGAGCATTTATCAGTGTTCCACTAGACTCGAAAATAAAGAAAGATATAGATATAACTATAAAGAACCCAAAGAAATACACCATTGATGTAAATGGAGATCTTTTAGAGATCACATCAATACACAACAAGGTAAGTGACATATTAAGAGGAGCTAAAATAGAAATAGGAGAATTGGATTATACCTTACCTGCATTGGATAAGGAAGTATCCCCTAATACTATTATTGAACTCTACAGGGTTGTAGAGGTTTATGAAGCTCAAGACATTGAGATTCCTTATGAAGAACAGGTTTACATGAATAAGGAAGTTGACAGAGGAGTAGTAAAAGTAGTTCAGGAAGGACAAAATGGATTAAGACGATCCGAAACTAAAAATAAATATATTAATGGAGTTCTCAGTTCATCTGTAGTAGTTAAGGATGAAATAGTAACAGAGCCAATACCTCGAATTGTTGAAAAAGGCTCTAAGGAACTTGTTGTAGCTACCACAAGAGGAGATACTAGATATTCAAAAGTAATTACCATGAATGCATCTGCATATGATCTATCATATCAGAGCACTGGTAAAAAACCAGGTGATAGATACTACGGCATTACTGCCTCCGGTACAAAGGCAAGAGTAGGTGCTGTAGCTGTCGACCCAAGGGTAATACCACTTGGCACAAAGCTTTATATCGAATCCCTTGATGGGACTAAAGACTATGGATTTGCTATTGCAGAGGATACAGGAGGACCCATTAAAGGTAATAAGATAGACTTATTCTTTAATACTTATTCTGAATGTATCAGTTTTGGCAGAAGAAACGTAAAAGTATATATACTTGAGTAACAAAATAGACTCCTTTTGGAGTCTATTTTTGTATAATCTCATATACAACTGTGGCAAAATGAGGTGCATCTATTCCATGTGGAAGACCATTGTTTACTGTTTTTTCAACCATTCCATTCTCATCAAATATCAACTTAAATCTCAAATTATCTACATTGGCATTATAACTCTTTACAAGATGTTCTTTTATAGAAGATATTGTCAATAAACAGTTGTGCGGATTTGCATTATGGACTACCAATAAATATTTCTTACCCTCTTCTACCTGTAAAGTATATTCTATCAATGTACAGGGACTGGTATAATTCATGAACTTAAGGTTTTTCTTAATAGCCTCCACACTGGTCATTCTAAAGGCCTTGTAGCTCATCCTTAGATTTACTAGTTCTTTAAAATATCTGTAATATTCCCAATACTTCTCTTTCAAGCTCCAGTCAATTTCATTTACTTCTAAATCAGCATTATAGGAGTTATGAACCATCTTTTTATCTCTTAAAAACTCATTACCTGCATGAATAAATGGTATTCCCTGAGCTGTTAGAAGTATACTAAATGCCAACTTACTAAGCCTTATTAATCCTTCATCATCAATATTTGGGTAGACTTTTCTTATCTTATCCGTAAGAATTAGGTTGTCATGGGAATTTAGATAATTTATAGTCTCTCTTGGATGACTGGCAAAGCCAATACGTCCATCATCATAATAAATTGAGCCAGCAATACCTGTTTCTGCAGCCATTTTAAAGTCCAGATTACCCTGAATAAAACCCTTGGAGTGACCATCATTATCTCCTTTTAATGCATCCCTGAAATTGTCATTAAATAGTGCAAAACTCATTTTCCCCTGGGTTCCTTTTGTAGTGGTCTTATTATGGGATAAGGGGGTTATTCCACCAGTCCAAGGCTCCCCATAAATAAATATATCCGGCTTTATTTCTCGAAGTTGTTTTATCCCTTCCTCAATTGTATCTATATCTATAAGCGCCATTAAGTCAAATCTAAATCCATCTACTTTATACTCATTAACCCAGTATAATAGTGAATCTATAATAAATTTTCTCACCATATATCTTTCTGTAGCCAGCTCATTTCCAACTCCGCTACCATTGGAAAAACTACCATCTCCATTTTGCCTGTAATAGTAATTAGGCATTAGCATATTAAAGTTGGAATCCTTAGATCTAAAGGTATGATTATATACTACGTCTAAAATCACCTTTAGCCCTGCATTATGAATAGCCATTATCATTTCCTTAAGTTCCTTAACCCTATTTACAGGGTCTTCAGGCTTTGTTGCATAACTTCCTTCAGGGGAGTTATAAAGCTCCGGGTCATATCCCCAGTTGTAATTGCCCTTCTTAAAAAACAGCTCCTTTTCCTCCCTTACTGATAAAAAATCTGCAACAGGAAGTATATGAACATGAGTTACTCCAAGTTCTTTTAAATGGGCTAAGCCAGTAGGGTAATTTTTATAGCTGGTATTTTCCTCTGCAAAGCCTAGATATTTACCCCTATGCTCTACACCAGATGTTTCATGGGCTGTAAAGTCCTTTACATGAACCTCATAAACTATAGCATCGCAGTTTCTTCTATAATAAGGTATTGTTTGGTTCTCCCAACCTTTAGGATTTGTCTCATTTAAATCTATTATTGCTGATCTTATTGAGTTTAGTGAACTTGAGACAGAATATGGGTCCGTTACCTCAACATTTCCATCCAATAGATAGGTGTAAAACTTTCCCCTTAAATCTTTTCTAATTATTGCCTCATGAACTCCATCATTTCCTTTAATCATAGGAAAGGACATTCTCTTTAAGGATTCTCCATCATTATATATCTGAAGAGTAATCCTGTTCTTCAAAGGCGACCAAACCCTAAAAATGGTCTCCTCAGGACTATATATCATACCCAGCCTTTTATCAGTAGTGGGTAAATCATCGAACCACATTAAAACACCTCCTTTTTAGTGAATAGTGAATGGTGAATAGTGAATAGCTCTAAATTGATAATTTAAAAGTAATAGTTAAGAGTTATTATCAGAGCCAATCTTTAGGGTATTGAACCCGAGATTCATCGCTACACTCAGAATGACAGCATTCTTATTATTCAAATCTCTATTTTGAATATGTTTTCAACTATTCACTATTCACTATTAGTTATTCACTATCTTTTACGTTCCATATTTCCTCTGCATATTTCCTAACTGTATTATCCAGTGAGAATTTGCCTGAATGGGCTATGTTTGTTAAGGACATTTTAGCCCATTTTTCACCATCTCTGTATAAATCACTGATTTTTTCCTGAGCTAGTCTATAGTCTTCAAAGTCCTTTAATATAAAATACATATCATTGTATTTAGTCAAGAGATCATAAAGGAATCTAAAGTCTCCGAAACCTACTCCATCCTTTTGAATCAAGGTGTCTAGTGCTTGTTTTATATTCTTATCCCCATAGTAGTATTCCTTTGAATTGTAGTTATCCTTATCAATATAATTATATACCTCATAATCCTTTAGTCCAAACAGTACAATATTGTCCTCTCCCACTTCTCTTGCAATCTCTACATTTGCTCCATCCTCAGTGGCAAGGGTTATTGCACCAATCATCATCAGCTTCATATTTCCAGTCCCTGAGGCTTCTTTTGTAGTTGTGGAAATCTGCTGACTTACATCGGCTGCAGGAATAATTATTTCGGCCTTTGAAACATCATAGTTTTCAATAAATACTACCTTTAGCTTTTCTTTAATGGTTAGGTCATTGTTTATAGTGTTTGAAAGACTAATTATTAGCCTTAAAATCTCTTTTGCAGCAAAATAGCCTGGCGCTGCTTTACCGCTAAAAATAAATACTCTCGGTACCATATCCAGATTTGGATTTTCTTTAAGTTGATTATATAGATATATTATATGAAGAGCATTTAATAGCTGCCTCTTATATTCATGTATCCTCTTAATATGGACATCAAATATGGCATAAGGGCTTACTAATACTCCTTGTGTTTGAAAAATATAATCCCTAAGTCTTTTTTTATTCTCATGCTTTATACTCATTAAATCCATTAGAGTATTATTATCATCTTTATAATCCAGTAGCTTTATAAGCTCGTGAGGCGATTCAATAAACCCATTTCCAATTCTTCTTTCCAAATAGTTAAATAGCCTTGGATTTGCATTTAGTAACCATCTTCTATGGACTATTCCATTAGTTATATTTATGAAGCTGTCAGGAAATATCTTATAGAAATTTTGTAGAACTCTTCCTTTTAAAATATTTGTATGAAGTTCTGCTACTCCATTAACACTGTAAGAGCCTACAATAGCTAAGTTGACCATCTTCAGAACATTATCCTCAATAATTGAAAGATCCCTAACGGTGCCATAATCTTCTATGTGCAATTCATTTTTTATCTCATATACAAATCTATGATTAATTTCCTCAATTATAAGCCAAATTCTAGGTAAAATCTCTTTTATTAGAGGGATATCCCATCTTTCCATAGCCTCTGGGAGTATAGTATGGTTTGTATAGGCAAAGGTGTTTACAGTTATATTCCAAGCCTCTACCCAGTCTAATTTAAATTCGTCAAGGAGGATTCTCATTAGTTCAGGAATCATTAAAGTTGGATGAGTATCATTTATATGAATTGTTATATACTGACTTAAATTATTTATTATCCCTCCTGATTCTAAATAATTTTTAATGATATCTTGTATTGATGCAGAAGCTAGGAAATATTCCTGCTTTAGTCTAAGTTTTTTTCCCTCTAAATTGGAGTCATTAGGATATAAAACTTGGGTTATTGTCTTGGCTTTAAGACTATCCTTATATGCATCGATTAAATATCCACCTGAAAATAGGTTAAAGTCCAAATCAACATAGCTTTCTGCTGCCCATAATCTTAAGTGACCTGTATTATCATTTTTATAGCCAATATATGGAATGTCATAGGCTACAGCTTTTACTCTTTCATAATCCCTATGATTAAAATTTAAGGTTTGCCCAGAGCCTGAAATTTCAATATTTCCTCCAAATCTGACCTCATAAGAAATCGCTCTTTTATACTCCCATATATTAGGAATACTTTGCCAATCATCCGGAATCTCCTCTTGTATTCCATTCTCAATTTTCTGCTTGAATAAACCCGATTCATATCTAAGACCATATCCATTTCCCGGTATTCCTAAGTTCGTCATGGAATCCATAAATCCAGCAGCAAGACGACCCAGGCCTCCATTACCAAGGCCTGGGTCTTTTTCTTCACTTAATATGTCCTCTAATGAATGGTTCCATTCATTAAAGGTATCTTGGGCTATGTGGAATAAACCTAAATAGTGGAGATTTTTCTTCGTAAATGTTCCTGTCAAATACTCCATAGATAGGTAATATACTTTTTTTGAATTACTTCTATTATCATTTGCTAACTTTATTCCTATTAATTCTTTTAAAACTAAAGCAAGACTTAAATAGAGTTCGCGATTATCTGCTTTTTCTATTGTCTTTCCGGCAACCTGATATAGTGCATGCCTTAGTTTTTCCTTAAAAATTGCCTTATCCATAGTATACTGTTCACTCCCACTGATGTTTCAACCTTTTATATATAGCAATATATTCTCCGGATGACTTCTCCCAATCATTTTTACTCATCATTGCATTTTTCATAAGTAAGTTCCATTTGTCTTTATCCTTATATAGTTCCAGAGCTCTTTTTAATGTAAATAAAAGCTCATGGGCATTAAAGTTTCTAAAAGAGAATCCGTTTCCCTCTCCGGTGAACTCATTGTATGGAATTACAGTATCTTTAAGACCTCCAGTTTCTCTAACTACTGGTAAGGTTCCATACTTTAATGATACAAGCTGAGAAATTCCACAAGGCTCTGCCAATGATGGCATTAAGAATAAATCTGCACCTGCATATATAAGATGAGACTCCATTTCATTAAAATAGATTCTTGATCTTACCTTATCAGGATATCTTCCCTGGTAGTAATTAAATGAATCTTCATATTCCCTGTCTCCAGTTCCAAGAAGAATAAATTGAATATCATTTTGCATTAACTCATCAAAGATATGCCTTACTAAATCCAGCCCTTTCATTTTAACCATTCTTGTTACCATTGCAATTACTGGAATATCCTTATTTACAGGTAGATTATACAACTTTTGAAGTGCTAGCTTATTTAATACCTTATCATCAAGTGTTTCAACACTATAGTTTTTCTGGATATTTTTATCCTTTTCCGGGTTAAATATATCGTAATCTATTCCATTAACTATTCCTAAAAGCTTGTATTCATGGTCCCTTATGATACCATGGAGATTTTCACCAAAATATTCGGTCTTAATTTCCTCGGCATAGGTTTTGGATACTGTAGTTACTGTATCTGAATATACTATCCCAGCTTTCATAAAGTTGATAGCATCATAGAATTTGAGCCCATCTTCCTTGAAGTATTCCATGGATAGTCCTGCCACATCCCCAAGTAAACCCACCGGAAAGATTCCCTGATATTTTAGGTTATGAATCGTGAATACACTTTTCATCTCAAGATAAAAATCATCACCTTTGGCAAAATCCTTTATATATAAAGGGATTAGACCTGTATGCCAGTCATTTGTGTGGATTACATCAGCTTTGAAATTCAGTTTCTTAAGCATTAGAACTACTGCCTTTTGGAAAAATACAAACCTTTCTCCATCATCAATTTCTCCATAGATATTATCTCGATGGAAGTAGTATTCATTGTCAATAAAGTAATAGGTAATATCATCCTTCACTAGAGTTAGTATTCCTGCATATTGCCTTCTCCAGCCTAAATCTACTGTAAATTCCATTAGTTTTTCTATATCTTTTTTATATATGTCCTTAATTTTCGAATAAAATGGCATAACTACCCTTATATCATGTCCTTCTCTCTTAATTGCTATGGGTAGGGATCCAGCAACATCTGCAAGACCTCCTGTTTTAATAAACGGAGCCGCTTCAGATGCTGCATATAGTATCTTCATGAGGCTAATCCTCCTTAATCTTTTGGTATTTCTCAACTACATATGGCATTACAGAGCTTCCGGCTAATCTTATACCTTCCCCTATGGATGAGTATTTATCCATAATAGTATTTACTACTATGGCATTATCCTCTACTTCAGATTTTTGCATCATTATGGAATTCTTAACTATTGCTCCCTTTCCAACATGAACTCCTCTAAATATAATTGAGTTTTCTACCATTCCTTCAATTATACAGCCATTGGCAATAAGGGAATTATGGACTATAGCAGTTTCTGTATATAGTGTAGATGGCTCATCTTTAGGCTTTGTAAAAACTGTACCTCTATCAAAAAACAGTTCCTGAGAAACCTTTCTGTTTAAAAGATTTAAGTTGGCATCATAGTAGGATTTAAGATTTTTAATGTTTTCAACATGTCCATCGAATTCAAAGGAATTGATTTTAAAATTATCCTTTTGATTCAATAATGCATACTTTAGGAAACTGGCATCTCCCTTTTCAGTAGAAGTCTTAACTATTTTTATAAAAGCTTCCTTCTTCATTATAGTCATACCAACATACATATTGAAATCTTGCTCAGTACCCAGATTTAGTCCAATGTTAATTAAGGAACCATCCTTTTTTAAATGTAGTTTATCACAGTTAATATGTTCCCCCCAAGGGTCTATTTGTCTTTTATATATTAAGGTGACATCTGCACCACTTTCCTTAAAAAAATTGTAAGCATCATCTAGATTAACAGTTCCCAAATAATTTGGACGGACTAATACCACTGTATCCTCCCTTGCCTGTTCAAAGAACTGCATGGTGCTAAAGAATTCAGATACCTCCCCTGTTCTATATTTTACGTCATGTGAATTAACAGGTGGAAACAAGAAGAGACCATTAAATCTTCTATTTAAATCCCAAGGCCTTCCATTTCCCAAGTGATCCATTGTTGATCTGATTTTTTCTCCAGTATAAACTGCAACTGTTTTTATTCCGTGATTAACCATATTTGAAATGGTGAAATCTATTAACCTATATCTACCTCCGAACGGAAGCATATATACTGGACGGTTTTTAGTCAATACTCCAAAATCCTGCTCGCCGTCCCCCATACTAATTATTCCTAGGCAATTGTCCATTCTATTCCCCCCTATTCTACTGTATAGCCTTTTTCAGTTACAAGATAGATATTTCCATCTCCTGGTTCACCAATTTTCTCGTTTTCTTTAATGGTAACACCTTCTAAAATAACAGCATTGTTCACCTCTGCACCTTTCATTATGGTACAATTTGAAAGAACTACTGAGTTGTTTATCTTGGCTCCCTTTTCTACATCTACTTCACTGAATAGTATGCTGTTAGTTACTTCGCCTTTAACTAAGCAACCTTCATTTATAAGGGAATTTCTAACTATCGAGCTTCGTGCTAAATAGTGTGGTGGAAGATTCTTGGACTTAGTGTATATTCTCCAGTTATGATCATAGATATTTAGAGTATTGTTTCTATCCAATAAATCCATATTCGCTTCCCAGTAACTTCTTACTGTACCTACGTCCTTCCAATATCCATCAAAGCTCCAGGCATACATTGACTTTCCTTCATTAAGCATCATAGGAAGTACATTTTTCCCAAAGTCATTTTCAGATTCCTTATCTTTATTATCCTTAACCAGGTACTTTCTAAGTTCTTTCCACTTAAACATATAAATTCCCATGGATGCCATATTGTTTTTTGGGTTTTTTGGTTTTTCATCAAATTCAACTATTCTATTTTGTTCATTTACATTTACTATCCCAAACCTAGAAGCTTATTCCCAAGGCACTTCCATTACTGCTATACTAACATCTGCATTCTTTTCCTTATGAGCCTTTAATAGCTGTCTATAATCCATTTTATAAATGTGGTCTCCAGAAAGAATTAGTACATATTCTGGATCTAGTTCATCGATAAAATCGATATTCTCATATATTGCATTTGCAGTTCCTGTATACCATCTTCCTCCGTCCTCAGATGTAAATGGTGGTAATACTCTTAGTCCCCCATTATTTCTATCATAATCCCAAGCTGTTCCAATACCTATGTGAGTATTAAGTAAATAAGGTTTATACTGCGTTAAAATTCCAATATTGTTAATCCCTGAATTTGTAGAATTACTCAATGCAAAGTCTATTATTCTGTACTTTCCCCCAAACGGGACTGCAGGCTTTGCTACTTTTCTCGTAAGAGCCTTAAGTCTTGAACCCTGTCCACCTGCTAAAAGCATGGCTACAACCTTGTTTTCAATCATATTATTCCCCCCTTGTTTTAGTTAAGTTAGCTCGTTGCAGAACTCTGCAACTCGCATGAATACTACATTTGAATATATTGA
>CAZHLF010000019.1:14459-19207 GCA_964532845.1 uncultured Tissierella sp. | reverse complement strand
ATCCTTAAGAATAAGAAATGACAATTGAGTTAAATTTTATAGTATTAATGCTATAAAGTTATAGACTTCAAAGAACAAAAAATATAAAAAATACAATAGGAGGATTCAAAATTTATGAAAAGACGTAGCCTAATATTTCTTAGTGCGGTATTAATAATCGTTATTATATTCGCAATAACTTTAAATAGTTCAAAACCTGGGTCATTTTTATATGATACCTTTAAAAAATCTGAAAATGAATGGACTTTAAATGAGGCTAAAGATAAAGGACAAGTAAAACTGGATTTTAGAAAGGGTCATGCTGGAGAATTTAGAATACTACCATTCAAATTCGAATACGGTCTTGATAAAGGATATGAAGTATATTTCAAAAACGAAGGACCTAATGAAGTTAAATTAATTTTCCAAGAAGCAGAATGGTTATCTGAAAAATCTAAAGAAGATTTACAGGTTGAATCTCAGTTAATTTCGCCTGGGGATGAAATAGAGGTGGAACTTTTTAACCAAACTGGAGATGAAGATGCAAAATTCTGGTTGGTAATATCCGATCCTACAGAGCCAAGACCTATGATCTATGGTGAGTTTCGCATCTCCAATAAATAAAATAAAGCTTTGTATGTCATATAAGAAACAGACATGGTGGTATTATCAGTATCGCTATGTCTGTTTTTCTACCTATTTCCTTTTAAATATTAGATTTATAGAAGTATACTATGAATAAAATTGAATTAGTGATATTGACCAGAATAAAAAGAATCTACATTCAATATTTCTTTATTTACAGAAAACATTTACCCTATTATACATTTTGATTATAAGTATATATAGCTGTAGAAAACTTAATATAAATTTCAAAACCCGGCTATTTTTGGTCGGGTTTTTTTGCGTTATTTTATAATTTTTTTAAAATCTTACTTATAAATTTGGCAGTTTTATAATTCCCACCGTAGTAGTGGTGAAAGGGGAACAGCGGAGTCACCGCCCGAAAGGGGGTGAAAATGTGAAACCTAACAGCCATGAACAAAGCAAGCGACACACCTTTGATAGTTTTTGTAAAAAGGTACTGAAACATGAGGCAAGGGATTATTATGATGAGCTGAAACGCCAACGTAATCGAGAAGTAGCTTTTTCTGATTTATCTGTAAAGGAAATAGATCAGCTTTATGTAGAGGATAAATACTTTGCGACTGAGCAGATTTTCAATGTATTAGGTCTTGATGTCATTGTTACAGATGATGTGATTGTAAAGGCTCTACAAAGTTTGCCGGAACGCAAGCGTGATATTATTCTACTATCCTATTTCCTTGAACTATCTGATCGAGAAATTGGGGACAAGCTGAATATGCTGCGTTCTACCGTACAATATCAAAGAACAAAAACCTTGCAACAGCTAAAAAACTTTATGGAGGGAGATACCTATGAGCAACAAAAGAAAAAATAATCGTCTACTTTCCTATCCACTTATCGTATTAGCCTCTAGTGGAGATGTGGATGCTATCAATGCCGTACTCAAACATTATGAAGGGTATATCGCTGCACTGTCCATAAGGCAGTTATACGATGAAAGTGGTAATCCGCATTTTTGTGTGGATGAAGCATTACGCCGAAGGCTAGAAACCAAACTGATTACAAAAATTTTAACTTTTAATGTAGCTTAATAGATAAATCCATAAGGGGAAGTATCCACCCCTTTCCTTACTTCTTGTGGTCTATTTACACACTAAAAGCCCATTAAATTGAATTTTGTTCCTTGAAAAAGAAAGCAAAGAAGATAACGCTGTTGCAGTATAAAGTAAAGCGGATACATTCATTTATATCGAGCCAAGAGGCTAATACGCCAAGACCTCTATTTAGAGAGAGCGAACAATATCGGGTCTCAAAGCAAACATGGCAATTTGTGGGCGATGACATATAAATGGGACAATGATACTCCCCTATAGCCACAGTCCGAGCGTTAAAAGCGTCGCAGGCGATGGGTAGGGTTTCGGCAGAACGTCGAAAGGGTGCAATTCCCGTGGTGCTGTGCCAACAGCCGTCCGATTTTACTTAAAATTAAGGATGAAGATTTGTTGATTTACTTATTCCGGTTATTTGGAAAGGAGATGAATTGTATGGATAACTGCATTATGCGTGGAGATATATTTTATGCCAATTTGAATTGTGGAGTTGGATCGGAACAAAGAGGATACCGTCCAGTTATAATTATTCAAAACAATATAGGTAATAAATTTAGCCCAACAGTTATTGTAGCAGTAATTACAGGAAAAATTCACTATAAAGCTAGAATGCCAACTCATTATCTTTTGGAAGCCACTTCAATATTAACCATTCCATCAATGGTCTTATTAGAGCAAATTATTACAATAGATAAAAGACGTTTAAAAAGATATGTAGGCAGGATAATTGAAAAAGAAATTTCTCCTATCAATAAGGCTCTCTCAATCAGTGTAGGGTTGGAGAGTTTATGATTTTTGATAAAAGACAATCGACACAATTCACATAAAACTGGAACCTATTTATAATGAAGGTATGTATTCACGGAGGTGTTTACAGATGGAAAATAGTAAATCTAAATCAAAAGATTCAGTAATAAAAAGACCTACCTCTAATAAAGAAATTACCTATTTACAATCTAAAGAATATGACAACTTCATTAATACAATGGTAAGTGTGGTAGAGAAATATGGGGTTGAGATTTTAGAAGAAATAGAATGCGCTGTGTAATCACACAGCACATTACATAGGATATTTTCCATTTGTTCACCTAGAAAAAAAGGAGGCTTTATTTATGAATAGAAGTGGAATGAAATGTGTTTTGTATCCTCGTGTTAGTACAGAAATGCAAATTGATGGATTTAGTTTAGATGGTCAAAGAACCAGTTTAAATCGGTTTGCAAATAGAGAAGAAATGATAGTAGTAGATATTTATGAAGATGCAGGTAAATCAGGAAAATCAATTGAAGGCAGACCCGCTTTTAAGAAAATGTTATCGGATATAGAAAATGGCTTACAGATAGACTATGTATTAGTATATAAACTATCACGTTTTGGAAGAAATGCATCTGATATTTTAAATTCTCTAGAGTTTATACAATCCTATGGAATAAATCTGATATGTATAGAAGAAGGAATTGATTCATCCCAGACAAGTGGAAAATTACTTATATCAGTCCTTTCTGCCGTAGCTGAAATAGAAAGAGAAAATATTATTGAGCAGACTATGAATGGGCGTAAAGAAAAAGCAAGGCAAGGTGGATGGAATGGTGGATTTGCTCCTTATGGTTATTATTTAAAAGATAAATTACTTTTCATTCAAGAGAAGGAAGCCGAAGCTATTCGTTTAATATATGATAAATTTGCAAATACAAATATGGGATATGGTGGAGTAGCACAATATCTTAACTTACAGGGTATTGAAAAGATTCAAAGGCAAAACGGAAAACTTAAAGAGTGGAGTGGAAGTTTTGTAAAGCAGATTTTAGATAATCCTATTTACTATGGAAAGATTGCTTTTGGAAGGAGGGCAAGGGAGAAAATAAAAGGTGCAAAAAATGAATACCGACAAGCATGGCAGGAAGATTATATTTTAGCTGATGGAAAACATGAGGCTATAATAGATGAAGAATTATGGAATAAGGTTCGTGAAAAAAGGGAAGCGACAGGAATAAAGCAACCATCAAAAGTAGGTAAAGATCGTGTTCATTTATTATCAGGAATTTTAAAATGTCCTAGTTGTAGTGGGCCAATGTATACGAATAAACATGCATGGACAAATAAAGATGGAACATATAAGGAAGTCTATTATTATGTATGTAGCCGAAAACGAGCAGTTACCGGTAGAAGTTGCACTTATAAAGCAATGTTAAAGAAAACGATAATTGAACCCCTTGTAATTGAAGCTATTAGAGAGTTGGTCAGTAATGAAACATTTGCAAAAGAAATTAAATCAAGAATAGGTACTCAGATAGATACCACAACAGTTGATAAGGAAATGAAAAATTATGAAGCCAAGCTTCGTGAGGTGGATTTAAATAAGGCTAGGCTAGAAAATGAAATTGATACACTGCCAGCAGATACTAAATATCGGGATAGAAAGCTAAATGATATGACTATTCGCCTAGATGGGCTTTATGATATAATGGTGGAACTAGAAGAAAAGATTGAAGATGCAAAATTAAGAAGGCAATCAGTAGAAAGAGATGCAATTACCCTAGATAATGTATATAAACTGATGATTAACTTTGAGAGGGTATATGATAAAATTAATGATGAAGAACGAAAATCTTTAGTGTCTTCCTTAATTAAGGAAATCCAGATATATCCCCGTGGAGAAACAGAGGTACCATTAAAGGCCATTTCCTTTAACTTCCCCGTGTATAAAGATGGGCAGGAAGTACAGGAGCTTTTGTGGGACAAAGACACGCACGTTGAGACGGTTTGTCTGCTTAGAAGAAGTGAAACGAGTTATAAGTAGAGGTACACCTCACGTCAGGAATATCCAAGAAGGCAAGCGATAGCGAAGGGTGATGGGGAACATTCTATGACATAGAGTATAATTTTGATTCGAAGGATAAGTAATAGGAAAAATTCATAACTTATTAAGGAATTGAAATTAATATTCCATATGAGATGCTAGGCAACAAGAAAAAGGTAGAATTCACTACAAATACAGATGGAGCAATTTCTATAATGTTAAAAAATATATATAATATAGTTGATAAATAATAGTACAATCATTAAAGAACAAT
>CAZHLF010000019.1:7401-14449 GCA_964532845.1 uncultured Tissierella sp. | reverse complement strand
ATAGATAAATTCTATTGTTTTTTTATAACATATATGTTGACGTTACACAAAGTGTAATGTTATAATAACTGTAACGCCAATAATGGAGGAAAAGATGGATAAGAAAAATTATATAGTAATTAAAACTGATAAAGAATTGAAAATACTTATGTCTCCTGTGAGGCAAAAAATAATTAGGGTAATGGAAAGAGAAGGAAAACCAGTAACTTCTAAATATGTAGCTGATAAACTGGAAATTTCACCTTCATCTGCTCAGCACCACATTAAGAAACTGGAACAAGTAGGTATTATTGAATTTGACCATAATGAGATTATAAACGGAATAACTGCAAGATATCTTAGGATAACTGAAAAAACTGTAAGCATAGGCCAAGATATAAATGATGATTTAACATCAGAGCGTGATATATTAGCAAGTAATATATTAAGCAAAATCTACAATGGTTATAAAGAGCTGATAAATGAAAAAAGACAGCTAATATCAGAAGAATATAAAAAAGGAAATAAACTTGTTGATCAATTGGCAGGAGTAGTTCATTTATCTACAGAAGAAGCTAATGAACTGTTTGATATTATTGATGACTTTATAAAACAACATTCAAAAGCATCGAACAATTCACATCCATATGAATATTCATTAATTGCTTACAGAGCTGATTTAAATGATAATAAAGGCGTGGTGTAAGTATGAGAGTAAGATTATATTCTTTTATATTATTATTGAATTCATATATTACAGGACTTCTTGTGCCTGTGTTTAGTTTATTATTAATAGATAAAGGTGCTACACTTAGCAAACTCTCTATTCTGATAGGAATATATTCTTTTTCAGTAATAGTATTAGAGTTACCAACTGGAATAATGGCAGATATAATAGGAAAGAAAAAAACTTTTTGTTTATCACTGATTATATCTTTAATATTTTCGGTAGTTATTCTTTCGGGTAATGGCTTAGTAATTTTGTATATAGGAATGTTGCTTTATGGATTAAATAGATCTATTTCTTCAGGTTCATTTGAGGCTTTGTTCATAGATTCATATATTAATGAATTTGGTAAGGATAGATTACATGTCGTTACCACCAGGATAAATGTTATAGATACTCTTGGATTATCTGCAGGAGCATTAACTGGAGGATATTTACCTGAAATATCAAGTAAATATTTTTCCTCAATAGGAATGTATGATCTAAGCCTTATTGTTAGGATAATATTAATAATTATAATCTTAATTTTTGCAATGGTATATATTAAAGAAACAGTTGTAAATGAAAATAAAAAACAAGTTTCACTATTCGAACATATTAAAAATAGCTCAAATATAGTAATTGAAAATAAAAATATAATATGTATATTCATTTCTGTATTTTCTACAGGTTTTTTGTTTAGCTCTTTAGAAACATATTGGCAGCCACATTTTATTTCTTTAATGCCTAACAACGATGCCATGTTTCTTCTAGGAGTTATGGCTTTTATTTATTTTGCAGCAGCTATGGCAGGCAATATCATTTATGGACGAGTATTTAGCAAACTTAATACTAAAAAAATGTATATGTTGCTTAGGAGTATTCTTGCAATGGTATTAATCATTACGGCATCACAGACAAATATGGTTTTATTTATGGTATTTTACAGCTTGATTTATTTGTTTTTCGGCATGGCTAATACACCAGAGAGCGTTATACTTAATAGAGAAATACCTAATGAGTTCAGGGCTTCGGTTTTATCTTTAAACTCATTAATATTGCAAATTGGAGTGTTATTTGGATCATTTATTAACGGTATTATTATTAATTATTCAACAATACCTGGTTTGTGGTTCATGGCTTCAGGTGTGATTATGACAACTATATTGATTATTTATAAGAAACTTATGTCAGTACAAATTAAAAAGGAATCTATATATAAGAAAATAAATTAATATTATTCTATACAAATAAGTGGTTATTTTGGCATCTTCCTTATATATAATCGCTTTTATGATATAGTGAATGCAATTAATGATAGAAAGGCTGTGCCTTTTGCTTATAGTGTATTTATTGTATCAGTGTGAGGTAGGCCTACAAGCTGCACGTACTTGATTATTAAAAGTAAAGTTGTAGGAGTAATAATGGATGATTTATTAAATTTAAGGATGTAAGCAAAAAATTAGGTAGTAAGGAAGTTTTGAAGGTCTTGATTTTTCTCTTAACAGCGGTGAAATTATTGGTTACATAGTTTCAAATGGAGTAGGAAGAAGTATCACAAAAGAAAAATAGAATATGTTCCTGAAATATCGGATATGTAAGTAAAGGTTAAAATATAATGGAGATAAGCGATAAAAGTTCAGAAATACATCTTTCCACCAAGGGGATAATATCTCCCTATGACATCATTATTGTACTCTCAAGGTACGTTGAGAGTGTTTGTATATTGGAGAAAAAATAAGAATACAAACCCTTGAAAATGGTTCATTTAGACTGTTTTCAAGGGTTTTTTTATGTTGGAAGTATAATAATATTATGCGTACACTTCTTTCAAGTTGTTTTTCATATCACTGTATCCAATCCACACTGTCCAAACATAGGCACAGGTTTTTGGAATCATAAGCATACCAACAAGTGGACTTACATCTACCCATAACACAACAGGGATGTAAAAAGCAAAGCTCAATACAATGGTAAACCACATGAAACGGAAGGATTTGTTATTATGCTCTTTTGAGCTTTTATAAAACAGAACAATAATAAGAAGTCCCATGAGAGCGAATGGAATATTTCTGTATATTCCCCATGCTAATGGTGGATTAGCACTTGTCCAAGCATTCTGTGGGAACAAACATAAAACTATTCGTATAGCAGCAAGCAGATAAACAGCTATTGTAATACCATGTTTTTGACTGATATTATAGTGATTTCTCCAGACATAGTAGAGTAAGATATAAAAAATGGTCATGGTAATAGAAGTAATAAATTTACCAATTCCCAGAGGTACAGTATAGTTTTGAAGATCGGTTGTTGATAATCCAATCGCACGGGGCACAAGATGAAAAGAATCTCCTGCACCAAGTACAACTGCCATTATACCAAATAGTGTGTACTGCTTGTCATCTTTAGATTTCTTTATCATAATAATTCCTAGAGTGACCACAGTGGTTAAATAAATAATATCAAATAAAATTTCCATAATTGCTTGCATAATAAGCCTCCTTAATAATATTGTGAACATTGTTCAGTTTGATTGCTGTTAATACCCACCTAATGGTGGGCAGACAGTCTAATAAATTATACGTTTCACTATTTCCAATAAAAAATCACATGAATTAGCCTCTTTCATTAAAAGAGTTATGATATTGGAAAAAACAAAGTCTATAAAATCTTCTTTTGAAAATTGATCAGAGAAAGCTTCCTTTCTTATATCTTGATCCTGATGGATAGATTCAAGTAATTCGCTCTTTATATTGATAAAATATTGACTCATTAATTCCTTACCTTTGCTTTTGTCAAGTTTTTCAATACTCATAGAGTGTGCGATGAAAAAGGAAGGATATTTTTGGCTACCTTTTTGTATGCTGTTAAACAAAGACAAAACATTTTCTACAAAATTGTATTGTGAGATGCATCCTTGAAAATCGTACATAATCTCCATCCAAACTTCATCAATAGTTGCAACAATCAAATCACTTTTGGATGGGAAATAGTTGTAAACAGATCCTACTGAAATACCACATTTATGCGCTACATCTCTTATATTAAGCCCTTGTATACCTGATTGAGCGATGATTTCTTTCCCAGCAGAAAGTATAGCTTCCCTGGAAGTAATAGTTTTATTCATAGCAAACCTCCAAACTGAACAATGTTCATTATATCAACTATAATTTTTGTTGTCAAGAAAATTAATTTTAAAATCAAAGTCAGCTTAAATTTCCAAAAAAGATATATTACAAGGTTCATAGAGTTGGATGTCTTTAATGGGGGCTATTTCAATAGTGTCAAAATTCAAAAAGTATTATCTCGATAATATATTTGTTCAAAATAATGTTGATAAATGGGATTTGCTAAAATGATTTCTTTGTTATAATGATCTAGTTATTTAAACGAATACCTTTTCAGCCTAATTTTACCACGTAGACACTCGATCATAAATGTCAGAGGAATGGATTTTATCAATTGATACTGATAATATAGCAATATCATCACCAATGATGAATTGATGACGATCACTGTGTTTTTTGGCATGTAGTTTTTGATAGTAATCTTTTTTATCATCTTTTTCTTCATAGGCTTTACCATTAATGGTAACACTGATTATATCCTCTAAGGCTGTTCCAGGGTTATCATTATTAATTAGTAGAGATACTTCTCTATTAATCATTATATTTTTAAATTTCTTACTATTTCTTCTACTGCTTAAAATAACCCTTTGACTTTCTTCGTCGAAGGTGAAATTCATTAGTGAAAGATAGGGTTCGTTTCCATTACATGTAGCTAAATAGCAAACTTTTTCCCCTTTAAGTAATTCTATTATTTTTTGTGTGATAATCATTGATTATACCCACCTTCTTCTTATTATTAAATATCTTGTCATTTAATATTCAATCCATATTTCTTTGAATTTCAATTAATATTTCATTCCTTTTAAGAAAACCAGGAATAAAAGGAGGGTTATAGCGTGCTAACTCAATAGGACCTATAGGGTCTAAATTTTTATCTACTAACCATTCTTTCAATTGATTTATTTTTTGATCTAATTTACTAATATCAAAATTTCCAGAAAAGAGAATTACTGCAACCTGACGTTTAGGTATTTCCTTTAGCTGCAAATTGGGATTACTTGGCTGTGGTAAGCTTTCTAAATCATACTCCTTAGGCATTATAAAAGCAGTTGTTAGTTGTTGATCATCAAGGTTATTCAAAACTGGGGATGTCATTGAAATCTTCTTAGAGTCTTGATTCATACCACTGATATAGTTAAATACTGTGTTAAATCCTGTATATCCTCTTAAATCTGTTTCATGACTAACTGCGACAATCATTGCCTCATAATTGCGAATTTCATAGGGACCCTCTTTGAGGATAACTTTATAGGTTGGTTTTTCGATTGCCATCTTTGTTAACCTCCTATGTAATTTATATTAAATTTATACCATAAATTGACCTAGCTAAAACAATCTTGCAATCTAGTTGAAAGACAAGGATAGGGATTAATTTAAAACGGAATTGAGCCATAATATAAAATCAAGTATACTATATAGAGAAGGTTGTAATATAAAAAATAACACAGAAAAATAAATAAAAGGTGATAAAAATGAGTGAAATGAAGGATAATGAGTTAAATTTTCAAGAAATTATGGATGTACTATTGGATAACTACGGTATAGGTAGTCAAGACGGTGTAAAAGCTAGTCTTATTGAGTGCCAAAAGATTTTTGATTGTGTGTCTATTAATCACCAAGAGCAAATAGCTAATTCATTTAAGTTGGATAAAAAGGTAATAAGTACAATTATAAAATTTATGCCTTCGATCAAGGAATCCATTGTAGAATATGAAGTAGTTTGCTGTTCAGGAAGCAGATGTGCTAAAAATGGGTCATTAGAGGTACTTAAAGCTATAAAAGAAACATTGGGAGTAGACTTTAATGAAACTACTAAGGACGGTAAAATAAGACTTTCAACACAAAATTGCTTTAAAAAATGCAATTTAGGTCCAAATATAATGGTTAATGGTAAGTTTTATCATAAAATGGACAAGGTAAAAGTAATTGAATTAATGAAAAATATTAAGAGTTAGATAGAGAAATTAGTATTATGAAGTCTAATTGAAGTGCTTGTCAAGGTTGTTTATATGGAGAAGTTTATGGTATGATGATTATTGGCACAATAATTAGACATTTTAATTTTAAGAGGTCAATTTTAAAGAAGCTTGATTTGATTTGGAAGGAGGCAATTATTTGCATTACTTAATAATAGGTATTATTTTAATCTTGGCACTATTTGCTATTAATTTTTCAAATAAGCATGGAGTACCAGCTCTGCTACTATTTATAGTGCTTGGTATGACATTTGGAGTATTTGGATTTGAGTTTGAGGACTACCAATTTGCTGATCAATTTGCTACTACTGCACTTATGGTCATAATGTTTTACGGTGGTTTTGGGACAAGGTGGAAAATGGCAAAACCAGTAGCAAAGGAAGCCATAATACTTAGTTCATTAGGCGTAGTTGGTACTGCATTAGTAACAGGTCTCTTTTGTCATTATGTTTTGGGTTTTGATATATTAGAAGGTATGCTCATTGGCTCAATCGTGGGTTCAACAGACTTTGCCAGTGTTTCAAATATATTGCGTTCAAAGAATTTAAACCTGAAATACAATACTGCATCTCTACTTGAACTTGAAAGTGGATCGAATGACCCAACAGCATATACTATGACAATGGTCTTTTTATCTGTAATTATTGGTTCAGATATGTCTATTCCTATGCTGATTTTATCTCAGGTTGCACTGGGAGCTATAATGGGTTTCACTCTTGCATATATTATTGGGAAACTGCTAAAATTGCTGCCATTAGGGGCAGACGGCCTTTATGCTGTTTTTATGGCTTCAGCTATGTTGATTACTTACTCAGCAACCGGTTTAATAGGTGGAAATGGATTTTTGGCACTTTATGTTCTGGGAATATATCTAGGTAATATGGAGTTTAAAGGTAAGAAAGATATAGTATTTTTCTTTGATGGATTGACTGAAATCATGCAGATTGGTTTATTCTTTATTTTGGGTCTATTGTCCAATTTATCTAGTTTTATTTCTACATTTCCAATAGCACTGGCTATTATGTTATTTATGACTATTATTGCACGTCCTGTAGTGGTTTATGGTCTAATGTTCCCATTTAAACTTAAAAAGGATCAGTTAAATATAATCTCCTTGGCTGGAATTAGAGGAGCGGCTGCAATTGCCTTTGCAATCATGGCTGTTAACAGCCAAGCTACAATTTCAGTTGATATATACCATATTGTATTTGGTATATGTGTGCTTTCTGCACTTATTCAGGGATCATTGATGCCAGTTG
>CAZHLF010000019.1:0-7391 GCA_964532845.1 uncultured Tissierella sp. | reverse complement strand
TTGCATCAAAGAAGTGGGATATGCTAGATCCCAATGAAACTGTACTACAAACATTCAATTACTATCAAAACAAAGCAGAAATAGGGTTCTTAGAAACCAGAATTCATCCTAATAGTAGTTTAATTGGTACAAAAGTAAAGGACTTAAATCTTACCTTCGATTTTATTGTTGCTAAGATTGAAAGAAAAGGTAAAACCGTTGTACCTAGGGGCCATATAACTTTAGAAGAAAATGATTTAATTGTTGTAGGTGGTGAGATACACTTTGATGAAAGTGGACAAGATCTCATAGAATTTACTATACCAAAAGGGCATGAATGGGAAAACCATTATATTAAGGATTTAAAACTACCATCAGATCGCCTCATAGTTATGGTGCAACGTAAAGATAGTGATATTATTGTTCCAGTTGGAAAGACTTTACTTCTAGAGGATGATAAAGTTATTATGATAAGAGTTAAAGAAAAACTGGGATAGTCTAGTAAAGTGGAAACGTCAAGATAAAGTAAAAAGGAGGAAATCATGGAACATAATATATTAGAATTGTTAAAGAGCAGAAGAACGATAAGAAAGTTTACTGATGAGAAGGTAGATGTTGAAACTGTCAATAAGATATTAAAAGCAGGATTGTTGGCTCCATCATCAAAGAATAAGACGCCTGTAGAATTTATTGTGGTTAGAGATAGGGATATTTTGTTGAAGTTAAAGGACTGCAAGAGTAACGGCGTAGATTCTTTAAATTCAGCAAATTGTGCAATTGTGATAATTGCAGATAGAGGTGTTAGTGATGTTTGGATAGAAGATGCATCGGTTGCAGGAACATTAATTCAATTAGGGATTACTAACCTTGGCTTAGGCTCATGCTGGATACAAATCAGAAATAGAACGAGCAACAATGGGTACTCTGAGGAAGAAGTACGAAAGGTGTTAAATATTCCTGAAAATTATGGAGTACTATGTATTATCGCTTTAGGCTATAAAGATGAGGAAAAGAAAGCATATGATGAAGAGTCATTAGATATTTCAAAAATTCATAATAACTTATACTAAAAACAGAATCTTTGATATAACAAATATAACCACTCTCCTATTGATTGAATATTCTTGAAAAGGGTATTTAATATAAAACTACTTAGGAGGTTTAGTAATGGAAAAGGGTCATATCGCAGGTTATAGCCCAGTTGCAGTTGATGTAAAGGTAGGACAAGAATATTACTGGTGTGCTTGTGGCAGAAGTAGTAATCAACCATTCTGTGATGGAGGTCACGAAGGAACTACTTTCTTACCTATGTTGTTTATAACTGAAAAAGATGAGACAAAGTATTTTTGTACATGTAAGCAAACAAACACCCCTCCATTCTGTGATGGAACACATGATAAATTAGAAAGATAACAATAGGATCTGGTTAACCAGGTCCTTTTAGTTTGAGTAATTCTAAAAAACTGTTTATAAATAATCCATATTATTGTACAATGAGTTTAATGCAATTACTGTTAAGCTTTCGAAATATATAGTAGAGGATGTTGTTATGGAAACCAAAGTCAATAGTATAGCTCCTTTCTTTGTAATTTTGGCTGGTATTTGCTGGGGAATAATTGGTATCTTCTCCAGAGCTCTTTTAATGTCTGGTTTCACACCTGTTCAAGTGACAGCATCTAGATGTATAGTGACAGCTCTAAGTTTTTTCTTTTATTTATTCTTAGTAAATAGAGACAAGCTTAAGATAGAGATCAAGGATTTATGGTATTTTATAGGAACTGGTCTCTTAAGCTTTGTATTCTTTAATATTTGCTTTTTTATTACTATAGAAGTAACCACTCTTTCTATGGCAGCAATATTATTATATACTGCACCATATTTTGTTATAATAATCTCAGCATTTCTATTTAAGGAAAAGATTACTAAGAATAAGATAATTGCCTTGATTTTAGCCTTTACAGGCTGTGTATTTACAACTGGGATAATTGGTACAGATGATATCATTATAAGTAAACTGGGGCTTTTAACAGGCATAGGTTCGGGAATAGGATATGGTCTATATAGTGTCTTTGGTAGAATTGCACTAAAGAAGTATCATCCATATACAGTAACTGCCTATACCTTTATTGTGGCAACAATAGGTATTTTATCCTTTAGCGGAATAACTGAAATGGTAGCAATAGCAGGGGGGAGTTTTAGTATAACAATAAATATACTACTTCTAGGGATTATTTCAACACTAGCTCCATTTTTGCTTTACACCAAAGGCTTACAGGGAATGGAGGCTGGGAAGGCTTCAGTCATGGCATTTGTTGAACCTATGGTTGCAACAATTGTTGGAATAATATATTTTAAAGAAGGGATTACAGCTTTAAGTATGATAGGTATATTATTAATATTTGTATCTATATTAATTTTGAATTTAAAAAGAGTAATTGAATAATTGGAAAGTTGGTGTTAAATTGCAGAGCAACATAGGAGAAGTGGCAGCTCTTGGAACAGCCATATGTTGGAATATTGTTGGTATATCATTTGAAAGTG
This sequence comes from uncultured Tissierella sp., assembly GCA_964532845.1. GTDB lineage: Bacteria > Bacillota > Clostridia > Tissierellales > Tissierellaceae > Tissierella_B. Next base: position 4,871 of record CAZHLF010000019.1, on the reverse strand, counting down.
CAGGGAAAAGAGTAGGCTCTTTAGCTGTTAATTACATAAGATTAGTCCTAGGGTTTATATTTATAAGTATATATGTTTTTTTTACAAGAGGTGTATTGTTTCCTGTAGATGCCTCCTCTAGTAACTGGGTTTTTCTTTCACTCTCAGGACTTATAGGGTTTTTTATAGGGGATATGTTTTTATTTCAATCATATCTAGAAATAGGTGTAAGAGTATCTTCTTTAATAATGGCAACTTCTCCGCCAATCACTGCTTTACTAGGCTATATTTTTCTAGATGAGAGAATAAGCTCTAAAGGAATTATTGGAATGCTCATTACCTTAATAGGTATATCCATAGTAATATTAAGCAAAGATAAGGATGAAGGCAAATTTAAAATCAACCATTCAATAAAGGGAATTATCTTTGCAATCTTAGGATCCTTTGGTCAATCCTTGGGACTTGTTTTTAGTAAACTTGGTATGGGAGAATACAATTTTCTGGCTGCAACTCAAATAAGAATTATTGCAGGATTTATTAGCTTCACAGTATTATTTATAGTACTGAAGAAATTTAATGATGTGAAAGTGGCATTAAAGGATAAAGAGGCAATGAAGTCAATTACCATAGGTTCTTTATTTGGGCCATTTATTGGAGTTAGTCTTTCATTATTCTCACTTAAATACACAACAGCAGGAATATCATCTACAATTTCTGCCATTACTCCTGTAACCATAATCCCCTTTTCTATTCTAATCTTTAAGGAAAAAATAAAACCTAAGGAAATCCTTGGGGCTGTACTATCTGTAATAGGGGTAGGTATACTATTTATTTAAAATGAAATTTGATGAATTTTGTCGGAATAAAATAAATAATAAAAGAAGGAAATCCTCTCTTTGTGTCGAATAAGATTATTATTACCCACAAAGGGAGGTGTTTTGGTGAAAGAGATTATTGATGCATTTAGGACGAGCTTTCCAGAACGGACATTGGTCATTAAGGAATTACTTCATAGGCTTTTAGATGAGGTAGAATTTGGAATGACAAATTTTAAGGATGATGGTTTTTTATTGGATGAATTGGATAGCATTCACGAAGTTCTTGATAGTTTAATTGAAAAGATAGACATAGGATTTGGGCAGATGAATTTTCTTGATGGTATTGAAAATACCTCAACTCTAAGGCCAAAACATAAAGAGCTTCAGGTTGATAAGAGTATACCTCATTCTTTGTTAGAAAATTTTACACATATTAGGCCCTTTGGTTTTACTTACAGAGATGGAAATTTAGTCGAGACCAATACCTGGAAGAATCTATATATTGAAGTTTGTAAGATCTTATTTGACATGGACGAAAAGAAATTTATGAGTTTTAAAGATAAAACCAGTATGAATGGAGAATCAAAGGATTATTTTTCTGATACTGGTGAAAATATTGATCTCCCATATTTCTTAAGAGAAAAAATTTATGTAAATACAAGATTTGATGCCAATGGATTTAGAGATATATTGATAAAAGCTATTAAGATTTACAACTTAAAGGTAGAAGATTTTAAGATTTTTTTCAAGGCAAATTACAATTCACTTCACAAATAATGAATTATCAAGCAATCTAATCTTAAGGGATATTTTATGTAGAAAATATCTTGTTATTCCTTAAAGGTTGTGATACCATGAAAAAGTAAATAACTGAATAAAGATATTAGGTTCTGATGATTAAAAGGGAAATGGGTAATCCCATGCAGCCCCCGCTACTGTAATTGAGGACGAAATCAGTATAAGCCACTAGAGAAATCTGGGAAGGCCTGAGAGTAGGATGAATCATAAGCCAGGAGACCTGCCTATATATTTGATTAGCAACTTCGGAGGGAAGTGGAGCGTTTTTTATTTTAAAGATAACTCTTATACCTTTGTATAGGAGTTTTTTGATTAAAGGAGGAAATTATGAATAATATAATGATTCAAGGAACAACTTCATCAGCAGGAAAAAGCCTTATGTGTACAGCACTTTGCAGGATTTTTAAAGAGGATGGATATAAGGTATATCCATTTAAATCACAGAATATGAGTAGTAAGTATTATATAACCAATGAAGGACATAAAATGGCTGTAGCACAGGCATTGCAGGCAAAAGCAGCAGGACTTAATCCACATTCTGATATGAATCCAATTCTCTTAATGCCTAAATCCCATATAGGATCTGAAGTAGTCTTATGTGGTAAGGAAACAGGAACTGTAGAAGCCAGTACATATTTTAATGACAGAGCTAAATTAAAAAGTTTAATTATTAAAAAATACAAAAAGGCAGAAAAGGAAAATGACATTGTTGTCATTGAAGGGGCAGGAAGCCCAGCTGAAATTAATCTAAAGAAGAACGACTTGGCAAATATGGGTATGGCTGAAATTGCTGATGCACCTGTGCTTTTGGTTACAGATATCGATAGAGGAGGAGCATTTGCAGCCCTTTATGGTACTATAATGCTTTTGGAGCCAGAGGAAAGAAATAGGGTCAAAGGATTTATAATCAATAAATTTAGAGGAGACATTACTTTGTTGCAGTCTGGACTAAAAATGATAGAAGAGCTTACAAATATCCCTGTTGTAGGGGTAATCCCATATGTGGAGCTTGAGTTGGTGGATGAAGATTCATTGGTTGATAGGGATAAAAAATGTAATCATGAAGAACAAACGTCAAAAGAGGAAGAAGAGGAGTTAACTAGGCTTGCCAAGACAGTGAGAGATAATATAGATATGGACTATATCTATAAACTTGTGGGGCTAGTAAATGGTTAATATTTTAATAGCTGTTCTATTGGACTTTATAATAGGTGATCCCTATATTTTTCCACATCCTGTAAAGCTAATGGGAAAAATCATTGAATTAGAAGAAAGAGCCTCAAGAAGCTTATTTAAATCAGCTAAGGGGCTTAAGATAGCTGGATTATTTATAGTTATAGTTAATATATCATTAGCTTATATTGGAATTTTTCTTTTATTAGAGATACTAAAAGCAAATTCTATTATTTATAGGATATTTAGCATTTATCTAATATATGCTTCAATTGCAGCTAGAAGCCTTCACTATGAAGCGAAAATGGTATTAAAGGCTCTTGAAGAAGGTTTAGAACAAGGAAGAAAGAGATTATCCTATATTGTAGGTAGAGATACTTCCAACTTGACTGAGGAAGAGGTAATTAAAGCTACTATTGAAACAGTAGGGGAGAATACTTCTGATGGAGTAATAGGGCCACTATTCTATATAGCTCTTTTAGGGGCTCCTGGGGGTATAGCATATAAGTTTATAAATACTATGGATTCAATGTTGGGCTATAAAAATGAAAAATATGAGAATTTAGGCTTCTTCCCAGCAAAGACTGATGATTTATTTAATCTAATACCTGCAAGAGTAACAGGTATACTCATGAATATCACATCCATTGGAAGGTTTGACACTGTTAATGGATTTAGAATTCTAAGGAGAGATTGCAGAAATCATAAAAGTCCAAACAGTGGCTACCCTGAAAGTGCTGTAGCAGGACTTTTGGGGATTAAGCTTGGTGGTGGAAGCATCTATCATGGTAAATATGTAGAAAAACCGACCATTGGAGAAACATTAAATAATATAAGTAAAAAACAAATTATGGATACAGTGGAGATTATGTATAGAACAGAAATTGGTTTTTTAATTATTTGTGTAGTTACAAAAATATTATTGAATCCATATTTTAGTTAAAACAAAATAGTTTATGAGGTGAATAATTTGGAACATGGTGGAGATTTATTAACCTATGAAAATAGATACAGTGGGGAGCTTGTAGATTTTAGTAGTAACATTAATCCATTAGGAACACCTAAAGGTCTGGAACAAGTTCTTATAGATAACTTTAAACATTTAACAAGTTATCCAGATATTCAGTATAGACAACTAAAGAAGTCAATTGCTGGCTACTTAAATTGTGAAAGTAAAAATATACTAGTTGGAAATGGTGCAGTTGAAATAATAGATAATTTTATGAATGTTGCTAAGAGAGTAATTGTTTTAGTACCCTCATTTTCAGAATATGAAATGAGAGCCTATGTACACTTTAAAGAAGTTGTAAAAATACAATATAATCAAGATTTCTCTATTAATATTCAGGAACTTGAGAATTCATTATTGGAAGAAGATCTTCTAATAATAGGAAATCCAAATAATCCTACTGGACTTAGAATCCAGGAAGATGTACTAATCAAAATATATGATTTGGTAAAGATGAAAAATGCATATCTCTTACTAGATGAGGCTTTCTTTGAGTTTTGCCCTGAAGATTATGATAGTATAGAGATTTTTAAACAATTCGGGTATAAAAACATAGGAATAATACGTGCTGCAACTAAGTTCTTTGCACTTCCAGGAATAAGACTTGGATACGGTTGTACATCTGAAGAAAAGAAAAAGGAAATAGAAAAAATTCAGCTTCCATGGAGGGTGAATACATTAGCTAATAGTGCAGGAGAATTTATATTTAATTGTAGAGATTATATAAAAGAGAGCAAGGAATATATACAAGGTGAGCGTGTATTCCTTCTAGAAGAATTATCAAAGATAGAAGGGATAATTCATTACCATACTCATACAAATTATATTCTAATAAAGTTATTAAACATAAATGAAGAACAAGCCTTTGAACATTTCTTAAATCATGGAATAGTTGTTAGAAAATGCTCTAGCTTTAAGGAACTAGGAAAAAATCATATCAGGGTAGCTGTGAAGGATAGAGAGAAGAATATTAGACTAATCGATGGATTTAAGAATTTAACAAATGGCTTAAAAGAATTCCCTCATCCTCTATAGGTGGGGGATGAATTTTGTATGTTGACTGCATACCGAACATATGTTACAATTATTGTATG
>CAZHLF010000018.1:16170-19319 GCA_964532845.1 uncultured Tissierella sp. | reverse complement strand
GAGACATAAGAAAGTATTAAAACAAGCCAAAGGATATTTTGGAGCGAAAAGTAAGCTGTTTAGACCAGCTAATCAAGCTGTTATGAAGTCATTGAATTATGCATTTATTGGTCGTAAATTAAGAAAAAGAGATTTCAGAAAGCTTTGGATTGCTAGAATAAATGCTGCTGCTAGATTGAATGGAATGAGCTACAGTAAATTTATAAATGGATTGAAAAAGGCTAATATCGAAGTAAATAGAAAGATGTTATCAGAGATGGCGATTCATGATGCAGAAGGTTTTACAAAGTTAGTTGAAATAGCAAAAGGTAATTAAAAAAAAGTTCCTAATAGGAACTTTTTTCAATTGTTAGAGTAATTACTTATTTTCTAAAAATTGTTATGAAGCTGTTTTATTGGATATAATATATGATATCTCAAAGTAAATTGGAGGCCTTACCTGTGTTTAAGGTGTTTAAGAAGTTAGATAAAATTTTTATGAATCCACCACGTGTACTTGCAATAGGATTTGCAGGGTTGATTTTGTTCGGAGCATTTTTATTAAATCTTCCCATAGCATCTCAAGATGGACAAAGTATTGGATTTATTAATGCATTGTTTACAGCAGCATCAAGTATCTGTGTTACAGGTCTTGTAGTTGTAAACACGGCATATCATTGGACATTATTCGGTCAGATTGTAATTATTTCCCTGATTCAAATGGGAGGATTAGGATTTATGACTATGGCTACTATAGTAGCACTGTTAATTGGTAAGAAGATCTCTATAAAAGAAAGACTGGTTATAAAAGAACAACTAAATCAGGAAACTATGACCGGTCTTGTTAGACTTACTAAATATGTAATATTAGCTACATTTACCATAGAAGCTATAGGGGCATTATTATTATCTATTAGATTTATTCCGGAGTATGGGCTTGTAACTGGTATGTGGTATTCTGTTTTCCATGCTATATCGGCCTTCTGTAATGCAGGTTTTGATATATTGGGAGATAGTATAGCTCCTTATGTGGGAGATGTAATAATTAACTTGACTATATGTGCACTAATCATTATAGGTGGTCTTGGATTCTCGGTATATTTAGATATATACAAGGTAAAAAACCTTAAAAGACTTCATCTACATTCAAAACTGGTTTTAGTAATAACTGGATTTTTACTATTTGGTGGTATGATAGTTTTCTATCTTTTAGAGATGAATAATCCAGCAACTTTAGGCGGATTAAGCTTTGGAGAAAAACTATTGGCATCATTTTTTCAGTCAACAGTTCCTCGTACTGCAGGCTTCTATTCAGTAAATATGGGGGCTCTTTATGATACTTCAGTTTTTCTATTAATTATACTAATGTTTATTGGTGGTTCTCCTGGATCAACAGCAGGAGGTATTAAAACTACTACATTTGGTGCACTAGTTCTTACTACACTTAGTGTTATTAGAGGAGACAAGGATGTTGTAGCATTTAAAAAGAGAATTTCTTATGATGCTATAAACAAATCTATTGCAATAATAATGGTTGAATTATTAATTGTTGTTGGTGTTTCGTTTATATTGACTATAACTGAAAACGCTGGATTTTTACAGCTGTTGTTTGAAACTACTTCGGCAATAGCTACAGTAGGACTAACGACTGGTATTACATCTGATTTAAGTGATTTCGGGAAATTGCTTTTAAGCTTAACTATGTATGTAGGAAGGGTTGGACCTCTTACAATGGCTTTTGCTTTCTCAAGACATCATAAACATGCTAATTACAAGTATTCTGAAGGAAATATAATTGTTGGATAAAGGAGAAGATTTTATGAAGTCATTTGCAGTTATTGGAGCTGGGAGATTTGGTTCATCTTTAGCAAAGACATTGTATGAGCTAGGTCATGAAGTTATGGTTATGGACTCAGATGAAGAGATAATTCAACATATTTCTGATGAAGTAACACATGGAGTTGTAGTCGATGTTATGGACGAGTTTGCCCTTAGGGATCTTGGAATAAGTAACTTTGATGTGGTTATTGTAGCTATTGGTTCGGATACAGAAGCATCAATTATGGCTACGATTATTGCGAAGGAATTAGGTGCTAAAAAAGTAATAGCAAAAGCAACTACAGATTTTCAAGGAAAGGTTCTTGCAAAAGTAGGTGCTGATAGAGTTATTTATCCTGAAAGAGATATGGGTATAAGAGTTGCTCATAATTTAGTATCTACAAATGTACTGGAATTTATTGAACTTTCACCTGATTATGGAATAATAGAAATTACAGCTTTAGATAGATGGGTAGGTAGGTCTTTACTAGAGTTAGATCTTCCTTCAAAACACAAAATCAATGTTATAGCCATCAAGAACTCAGAAGAGATAAATGTAGCTCCGGGAAGTGATGTAGTTATTAATAAAGATGATTCTTTAGTGATAGTAGCAAGCACAACTGCAATAAAAAAATTAGAACATAAAGCGGGTAATTAAAATGTATGAAATTAGCTCCTCCAAGAATCCTATAATAAAAGAAATTAAGAGCCTGTTTAAAAGAAAAAACAGATGGGAAAATAGACTCTTTATAATTGAAGGTATTAAGCTAGTTGAAGAAGCTATAGATAATGAAGTGCAAATAAAGAATATTTTATATATTGAAAAACTACTTTCATATAAAGAGGGAGAAACACTATACAATAAACTTAGTGAAAAGGGGAATTTAATTAAGGTATCGGATGCTGTATTTAGTGAAATTACAGATACTGAAAATTCTCAAGGAATAATAGCAATAGGGTTATTCGAACAAAGAAGCCTTGATTATTTGGATAAGAAGAATCAATTCTTAATGTTCTTAGATGGAATTCAAGATCCTGGTAATTTAGGTACAATCATAAGAAGTGCAGATGCCTTTAATGTAGATGGAATTATTTTGGGTCAAGGTTGTGTAGATGCTTATAATCCAAAAGTTGTACGAGCTACTATGGGTTCAATTTTTAGAGTTCCTTTATATGTTATGAATAATAATGATATACTTTCTAGCCTTCAGGCTAATGGATACGAACTTTATTCCACTAGTCTGGAAGGTAGTGTACCAAATTACGCGATTAACTATACAGATAATTTTGTTATTGTTATAGGAAGTGAATCAAAGGGGGTAGGGAAAGATATCTTGGAATTATCTCATAGA
>CAZHLF010000018.1:0-16160 GCA_964532845.1 uncultured Tissierella sp. | reverse complement strand
ATCCTTAAATGCTGGTGTTGCTGCTTCCATAATAATGTATGAAGCTATGAAACAAAGGGAAAAACCTTGAGTTTTAATTGCATGAATGCTATAATTTTTTTAGCAATTAGATTTATTACTTAAATATTTAAATAAACATAAGAAGACCTTTATAGGTCTTGTTTTTTAACGAAAGGAGTCTTTATATGAAGGAGATGCTTCAAGAATTAAGATCTCTCGCTTTAGAGAGTATAAATAATGTTAAAGATCTTACTGAATTAGAAAATCTAAGGGTAAAATACCTAGGAAAAAAAGGTGAACTTACTCAAGTACTTAAAGGTATGGGAAAACTGACTGCTGAGGAAAGGCCTATTGTTGGTCAGATAGCAAATGAAGTTAGAGAAGACATTGAAAATAGTATGGCTAAAGTCAAGGATGAACTTAAGAATAATCAATTAGCGGAAAGATTATCAAAAGAAAAAATAGACGTAACTGTTTCACAACAAGAGAAGAAAATTGGTCACAGACATCCTTTACTTGCTACCATTGAGGAGTTGGAAGACCTTTTTATAAGCATGGGTTTTAAGGTGTTACCTGGTCCTGAAATAGAAACGGTTAAAAATAATTTTGACGATTTGAATTCTCCTGAAAACCATCCTTCCAGAGACCTATCAGATACATTCTATATCACAGAGGATATACTACTTAGAACTCATACATCACCTGTTCAAATAAGAGCTATGAAGGAATATGGTGCACCACTTAGAATGGTATCAGCTGGTAGGACTTTCAGATTTGATGATGTTGATGATACTCACTCGCCAATGTTCCATCAAATCGAAGGGCTTGTTATTGACGAGAAGATTTCCATGGCAAATTTAAAGCATACCCTTGATATCTTTATAAGGGAACTATTTGGCCATGACATGCAGACTAGATATAGACCGCACCACTTCCCATTTACTGAACCTAGTGCAGAAGTTGATGTAACTTGCCTGGTATGTAGGGGTAAAGGATGTCCAGCATGCAATGGTACTGGCTGGAGTATGGAACTATTAGGTTGTGGTATGGTTCATCCTAAGGTATTGGAAAATTGCGGAATCGATTCTGAAAAATATTCCGGATTTGCTTTTGGAATGGGTGTAGATAGAATCACTATGGTTAAATATGGACTTAGTGATATTAGATTATTATTTGATAATGACAATAGATTTTTAGAACAATTTTAGGGAAGAGGAGTGAAAGAATGCTATTACCAATTAAATGGCTTAAAGACTATATAAATACTGATAAAAGCTCTAGGGAGTTGGCTGATGGACTTACACTATCTGGTTCCCATGTAGAATCCATTTTATCTCTTAATAAGGGAATAGAAAATGTAGTGGTAGGTAAGATTTTATCACTAGAAAAACATCCTAATGCTGATAAACTTTTAGTGTGCAATATCGATGTTGGAAGTGAAAAACTGATTATAGCAACAGGGGCGACTAATCTAACTGTTGGGGACTATATTCCTGTAGCAAAGGTTGGAGCAAAACTACCTGAGATGAGTATAGAAGTAACTAATTTTAGGGGAATTGACTCCTTTGGGATGCTTTGCTCTTTAAAGGAGCTTGGCTTTGTTGACAGTGTTATTCCAAAGGAATATAGAGATGGGATTTATATCCTTGATAAGGAATACGAGCTTGGCATGGATATTAAGGACGTGTTAGGTTTAAATGATCATGTTATAGAATTTGAAATAACTCCTAACAGACCAGACTGTTTATCAATTATAGGTATGGCAAGAGAAACAGCTGCTACCTTTAACTATACTCTACAAGAACCGCAAGTTAAGATTAATAATGAAGTTGATGATATCTATGATTATACAAATTGTATAGAAATAGAGACTGACAATTGCTTTAGATATTATTCAAGGGTAATTAAAGATGTTGTAATTAAGCCTTCTCCATTATGGCTGCAAAAAAGATTAATGGAAGCTGGAGTAAGACCAATAAGTAATATTGTTGATATTACTAATTTTGTAATGCTTGAATACGGAGAACCACTACATGCATTTGATCTTGATAATTTAAATGGAAGAAAGATTATAGTACGCCAAGCTAAAGAAGGCGAAAAGCTAACTACTCTAGATGGTAATGAGAGAAATCTGGATATTAAAGATATAGTTATTGCAGATGCAGAAAATCCTATAGGTCTTGCTGGTGTAATGGGAGGCTTAAACTCAGAAATTACATCGGATACAAAAGTAGTACTATTTGAAGGGGCATGTTTCAATAGTAAAAATATCAGGATGACATCAAAGAAATTTGGTCTTAGAACAGAAGCATCTACAAGATTTGAAAAAGGAATAGATCCAAATCTTTCAAGTATTGCTGTAGAAAGAGTATGCCAATTGGTTGAAGAAATTGGTGCTGGAGTAGTTGTAAAAAATAGCATTGATGTATACAGAGTAAAGGCTGAACCAAAGGCTATTACACTTCGACCTGAAAGAGCTAATATGATACTTGGTGTAGATATACCTGTTGAGAACATGTTAAAAAGCCTTAATAGCTTAGGACTTGAATCTTCTTATGATGGTAAATTAATCTATACAAAGGTTCCTACATTTAGAATGGATATCAATATTGAAGCAGATTTAATAGAAGAAGTTGGTAGACTTTATGGTTTCCACAACATCGAATCAAAGCCTTTATTAGGTGCTTTGACAAGAGGAGAAAAGCCTTATAAGATAGTAATTGAAGATAAAGTTAAAAATATCTTACAAGGACTAGGATTAAACGAGGTAATGACATATTCATTTATTAGTCCTAAATCATATGATAAGATAAATCTTAATAAAGAGCATCCTTACAGAAAATATATTAAGCTTATTAATCCTCTTGGAGAGGATTATAGCACTATGAGAACAACTTTGATACCAAATATGCTTGAACTTTTAGCAAGAAATTACAACAGAGGTGCTGAAAGTATGTATGCATTTGAAGTAGGTAATACATTTATCCCAAAGAGTTTACCTATAACTGAGCTGCCAGATGAAAACAAGAAACTGGTTCTTGGACTTTATGGAGATGCTGATTTCTATATGTTAAAAGACATAGTAGATAGCTCCTTGGGTAGATTTGGTATAAAGGATTTAGAGTATAAAAGAGAAGAAAATGATCCGACCTTCCATCCTGGCAGATGTGCTAAGTTGTATAATAACGGAATAGAACTTGGTATCATTGGAGAAATTCATCCTCTTGTAATGGAAAATTATGACATGAAATCAAGAGTTTATATTGGAGAATTAGATTTTGGTAAGATAATAGAATGGACTAATTTAGATATAAAATATGTGTCCCTTCCGAAATATCCTGCAATGAATAGGGATATTGCTGTTGTTGTGGATGAAGACATAATGGTTGGGGAAATTGAAAAGATAATCTTGAATCATGGTAGTGGACTTATTGAAGGACTAAAGCTGTTTGATATTTATCGAGGGAATCAAATTCAAGAAGGTCTAAAAAGCGTAGCATATTCAATAACATATAGATCTCATGAAAGAACATTAACGGATGAAGAAGTTAATGAAGTCCAGGACAGAATAGTAAAAGATTTAGAAGCAAAATTAGATGCAAAGCTAAGGAGTTTTTAAGGGTAGAGTAATCTACCCTTTTTTGGGAATATATCAACAAAGGAAATATAGTTCATAAAACTTTGGAGGTGTAGTTATGACAAATAGAAGAAAGATAACAGTATCGATTGATGGTCGTAACTTTACAGTAGTTGGTACAGAGGATGAGAGTTATGTTCGTAATCTTGCCTATTATGTAGATCAACACATAAAAAAGTTGGCAAGCAAAAATGACAGATTGGACCAGACAATGGCAGCAACACTGGCCGCATTAAACATAGCAGATGAACTTTCAAAGACAAATGCACGACTAAAAGAATTAGAACACAAATCCAAAGAGCCCTTAGAGAAGTTTGGAGGAATATCTAAGGAACTTGAAGATTCTAGAAGTAAAATTGCTGAGTTGGAAAAGCAATGCTTAGAATATAAGGATGAAGCAATTAAGTATAAGCTTAGTCTGGAAAAGCAATATAATGACATAGTGAAGTTGACTGAAGAATTGGAGTTAAAGGAATTAGAATTAGAAGAAATTAAGAAGCTTAATAAAACTCTACAGGATAGAAACTTTCAGAATCAGATGGAGTTAGTTGAAACGAAGAAGGAGTTATCCGAGGCTATTAAGCTTGTTAATCAATGTTAAGGAGGAATTTTTACTTTCGTGAAAAAGAATATTGAGTTACTTGCCCCTGTAGGAAGTATAGAGTCATTATATGCTGCTATACAGAATGGTGCGAATGCAGTGTATTTAGGTGGAAAATTATTTAATGCTAGACATTATGCCTCCAATTTTGAAGAAGAAGAGTTGAGAGAGGCTATTAAATATGCCCATTTAAGAAATGTTAAGGTATATATAACTGTTAATATCCTATTGGATGACAGTGAAATAAATGATGCTATAGATTATGTTAGATTTTTATATGAGATAGATGTAGATGCTATTATAGTGCAGGATTTAGGTTTTGCTAATTTAATAAGAAAGCTATTACCAAAATTAGACTTACATGGAAGTACCCAGATGACAATTCACAACCTATCAGGAACTGAATTTCTTAGAGATATGGGATTTAGTAGAGTTGTTTTATCAAGAGAAACTCCAATAAGTGAAATAAAGCATATAGGAGAATCTGCAGATATAGAACTTGAAGCTTTTGTTCATGGTGCTTTATGTATGTCATATTCTGGCCAATGTCTTATGAGTAGTATGATAGGTGGAAGAAGCGGAAACAGAGGTATGTGTGCTCAGCCATGTAGAATGAAGTATTCAATTATGGATGCGGATGGTAAATTACTAAAGGATTGGGATAAGGTACATGCCTTGAGTCCAAAGGATTTAAATACTCTTGATTATTTGGATGAACTTATAGATAGTGGGATAACCTCCTTGAAAATTGAAGGACGAATGAAAAGACCTGAATATGTGGCTACAGTAGTAAATGCATATAGAAATGCCATAGATACAGGAACAAGTGATGATGAAAAAAGAGATGTAGAGCAGATTTTTAGCCGTGGATTTACTAAAGGTCTCACTTTTGGTGATTTTGGTAATGATTTTGTAACTCCTGATAGATCTGATAATAGAGGACTCTTTCTTGGTAAAGTCATTAGAGTAGATAAATATAAAGTCTATATTAAGCTGGAAGAGGATATTGAACAAGGTGATGGAATAGAATTTCTCCTTATGAATGGTCAATACAGAGGTATTAAAATTCCTTTTGATGCCAAAAAGGGTACTACAATCCACTTAGAAAAGCCTGGGAATATAGAAAAGGATACTGATGTATATAAAACATCAAGTCAACGATTATTGATAAAGGCTAAAGAATCATATACAAATAGTGATATTAAATACCCCATTGATATGCAAATCGATATTAAGATTGGTGAAAAACCAAGATTGCTCCTAATATATAAAGATAAGGTTATAGATGTATGTGGAGATAAGGCAGTTGAAAGAAGCCAAAAGATTTCAATTTCTAGTGAAAAAGTTAAAGAACAACTTTCTAAACTGGGTGATACTACTTATGAAATAAATAATTTGCAGATAAACATAGAGGAAGGTTCATTTCTACCAGTAAGTGTATTAAATCAACTTAGACGTGATGCCGTGCAAGTATTGGAAGACAGACTTAAAATATTCAACAGTAGAGATATATTAAACCATAAAGAGTTCAATGAACAGAAAAACTCCTATAAATTTGTTAATAAAGAAGTTAATCTGAAGAAAAGACTTCATATTAAGGTAGGTAATATCAATCAGTTTAATAAACTTGATCTTGATAAAGTAGACAGAGTATACATCGGATTTAATAGTGGATTAGGTGAAGCAGTAAGATTGCTAAAGAGTCATAATAAGGAAGCTTATTACTTTACAGATAAGATTATGTATGAGAAGGACTTAAAGAATGCAGAGGAAGTAGTTAAATCTGTTGAGGGCCTTGATGGAATATCTGTATCAAACTTGGGCACATTGAAGTATTTCAAGGACAGATTCGATATTGACATCCATGGTGATATTGGCTTAAACGCCTTTAACTCATATACAATCGATTATCTAAAGAGTATTAATATCAGTTCTATAACATTATCTCCTGAGTTAAATTTATCACAGATAAGAAAGATTACCGATAAAGTAGGAGGGAATCTTGAAGCCTTAGCTTATGGTTATGTTCCTGTAATGGTTATGAAAAATTGTCCTATGGCTTTGGTTAAAGGTTGTAAGAATGATAATAACTGTAAAAGTTGTAATTTTTCAAAAGGCTATGGATTAAAAGATAGAATGGGCGTAACTTTTAAAATGTATAGAGATGAAGGATTTACTACTCTATATAACTCAGTTCCCCTAATGGTTTTAGATAGCCTTGAAGCTATTACAAATGCTGGAGTAGATATAATTCGTCTTGATTTCACAAATGAAATGGAGATAAGAGACCTCCAAATAGTATTTTATAACTATCTAAACAAGAACATAGATATTAATCAGGTTAATAGATTTATGGAAGAGTTTAAGCAAGAAAGCTTTATTACTAATGGACACTACTTTAGAGGTATTCTATAGAGGTGAAAAAATATGAATGAAAAAAGTCTAAAGGTTCTGGAGTTTAATAAAATAAAAGAACTATTAATAGAAAAAGCAGAATCACAATTAGGTAAAGATTTAGCAAGAGAAATCAAGCCTTTAAGAGAATTAAGTGAGATTGAAACACTGCAACAAGAGACTGAAGAGACACTTACTCTACTAATACAAAGGGGAAATCCTCCTTTATACGGGATCAATAGCATAGCTATAGAGATTAAGAGAGTGGAAATTGGAGGTTCTCTGTCACCTGGAGCACTTCTTAAGATTTCGGATTCTTTACGGGTTGCAAGAGCTTTGAAGAATTATATTAAGGAAACAAAGGAGGATAAATCTCCAAATTTTCCAATAGTAGAGGGCTTGGTTGATTCATTAAAAGCATTCAAGAATATTGAGGATGAAATAAATAATGCAATAATCAGTGAAAACGAGATATCTGATAATGCTAGCTCTACTCTTAGGAGTATTAGAAAACAGATTATTAGTAAGAATGATGCTGTTAAGGATAAGTTAAATTCCATAATCAGCTCACAAACTCATAAAAAATATCTTCAAGATAGCATAGTTACCATGAGAGAAGGAAGATATGTAATTCCTGTAAAGCAAGAAAACAAAGGTAATGTACCTGGTCTTATACACGATATGTCTTCCAGTGGAGCTACTGTATTTGTAGAGCCTATGGCGGTTGTTGAACTTAATAACCAGCTTAGAGAATTAGAGGTGAAGGAAAGGGAAGAAATTGAGAGGATATTGGCTGAGTTGTCAAATCTTGTTGCAACTGAAGCAACCTCAATAGGATATAATGAAAAGCTCCTAAAAAAGCTAGACTTTATTTTTGCTAAGGGTAAACTAGCCCTCGAACTTAAAGCTACTAGACCAATACTTAATAATAATGGCTATTTAAATATTAAAAAGGGTAGACATCCTTTGTTAAAGGCAAAAAATGTAGTACCAATTGATGTTTATATAGGTAAGGAATTTAATTCATTAATTATTACAGGACCTAATACGGGTGGTAAGACTGTTACCTTGAAGACTGTTGGATTATTTACTCTAATGGCACAGGCGGGTCTTCATATCCCGGCAGACTATAATTCAGAGGTAGCTGTATTTAATCAGGTATTTGCTGATATAGGTGATGAGCAAAGTATTGAACAAAGCTTATCAACCTTTTCTTCTCACATGACGAATATTGTTAGCATTTTAGATAATTTAGAGGATAATTCTTTAGTACTCTTTGATGAACTTGGAGCAGGAACTGACCCTACAGAAGGTGCTGCTTTGGCAATGTCTATATTGGATTATCTTTTAAAGAGAAATATAAGAAGTATTGCTACAACCCATTATAGCCAATTGAAGCTTTATGCCCTTACTACAGATAAGGTTAGGAATGCTTCAGTTGAATTTAATGTAGAAACCCTTAGTCCTACATACAAGCTATTAATAGGTGTACCAGGTAAGTCTAATGCATTTGAAATCTCAAAACGTCTAGGATTGCAGGAATATATAATAGATTATGCTAGAGAACTGATTTCTAAAGAGAATATTGAGTTTGAAGATGTTCTTCAAGCAATGGATAGGGATAGGAGACAGCTAGAAGAAGATAAAGCAGAAGCCAACAGACTTAAACTCCAAATAGAAAGCTTGAAATCAAGTCTTGCATCTGAAAAAGATAAGACAAGGGATATGCGTGAGAAAATCCTTCAAAAAGCAAAGGAAGAGGCAAGGGATATCCTGAGAAACGCAAAAGATGATGCGGACCTTATAGTAGGGGAGTTAAGAAGTATTTCAAATTCTATCGAAAAGGATAGATTTAAGGAAATCCAGGAAGCAAGGGAAATTCTTAAAAATAGATTAGATAATGCTGAAAGCTCAGTTAGTAAGGATATATTAAATAGAAAGTCATCAAAACCACCTAAGAATTTAAAAATTGGTGATACGGTAGAAGTTTTATCCTTAAATCAAACTGGAACTGTTTTAACAATCCCTGATGATAAGGGTAATCTAGATATACAGGTTGGCATTATGAAGGTTAATGTTAATTTATCAACCCTTCGTATATCAGAATCAATTGAAAAAGAAAATTCAACATTTAAATCAAAGAAGATTGTAAGCAATAAATCAAGAGAAATAAAAAGTGAAATAGATCTAAGAGGTAAAAATATCGAAGAAGCTATTGTGGAGATAGATAAATATCTTGATGATTCATATATTGCCGGACTAAATGAAGTGTTTATTATTCATGGAAAAGGAACAGGTGCCTTAAGGGCTGGAGTTATAGCTTACTTAAGAAGCCATAAACATGTTAAAGGATATAGAGCTGGTAAATATGGAGAAGGTGGAGACGGGGTAACAGTTGTAGAGATTAAATGATTAACGGAGGATGAATATGTTAGATTTTAAGCAGAAAGTTGTAGAGCTTGTAAAGAGTCAGGTGGATTCACTGACAGAAGATGAAATAAATGCTTTAATTGAAATACCACCTTCATATGATATGGGAGATTATGCTTTTCCTGTTTTTAAACTTTCAAAAGAATATAGGAAAGCACCAAATATCATAGCGGAAGAGCTTAAGGATAAACTTCAGAATGAAAATTTCGAAAAAATCCAAAATGTTGGACCATATGTAAATTTCTTTATAAATAAAGAAAAACTTATGGAAACTACATTAGAAGAAATATTAAAAGATAAAGACCAATATGGGTCCTCTACCATTGGAAATGGGAAAACCGTAATTGTTGAGTTTTCTTCACCAAATATTGCAAAGCCATTTCATATTGGACACATTAGAACTACTGTAATTGGTAATTCCCTTTATCAAATATATAAGTTCTTAGGGTATGATACTATTGCAATTAACCATCTAGGAGACTATGGGACCCAGTTTGGAATGCTTATTTCAGCTTACAAGAAGTGGGGAGACAAAAGTGTTATTGAAGCTGACCCCATTAAGGAACTCCTTAAACTGTATGTAAGATTTAACTCTGAAGCAGAAGAGGATCCAGCCCTTAAGGATGAAGCAAGATATTGGTTTAAGGAACTAGAAGATGGAAATGAGGAAGCGTATAAGCTTTGGGAATGGATCAGAGAAATAAGTCTAAAAGAGTTTAATAAAGTATATAATCTTTTAAATATAAAGTTTGATTCATATGCTGGAGAATCCTTCTATTCTGATAAAATGGCTGCAGTTATTGAAGAAATGGATTCAAAGGGAATTCTAAAAGATTCTGAAGGAGCTTCCATTGTTGATTTAGAGCCTTATGGAATGCCACCAGCTTTAATTAAAAAAAGTGATGGGTCAACACTTTATACTACTCGCGATATAACAGCAGCAATCTATCGTAAAAAGACTTATGATTTTTACAAGAACATCTATGTTGTTGCTTCTCAGCAAAATCTTCACTTTAAGGCATGGATGAAAGTAGTAGAGTTAATGGGTTATGATTGGGCTAAGGACTGTATACATGTTCCATTTGGAATGGTTAGCCTGGAAGAAGGAACACTTTCCACGAGAAAAGGTAGAGTTGTTTTTCTAGAGGATGTTCTTAATACTGCTATTGAAAATACTTCAAAGATAATTGAAGAAAGAAATCCGA
Organism: uncultured Tissierella sp.; assembly: GCA_964532845.1. Taxonomy (GTDB): domain Bacteria; phylum Bacillota; class Clostridia; order Tissierellales; family Tissierellaceae; genus Tissierella_B. The sequence goes on along the minus strand of CAZHLF010000018.1, from coordinate 5,893 downwards.
ACTTAGAGAATAAAGATGAAGTTGCAAAGCAAGTAGGAATAGGTGCAATTATATTCCAGGAACTTTTCAATCAAAGAATAAAGGATTATGTATTTAACTGGGATAGAACCTTAAGCTTTGAAGGAGAAACTGGACCATATGTACAATATACTCATGCTAGAAGTAACTCCCTTTTAGAAAAAGGCGAGTTTAGTCTTGATGAAAAGGCAAATTTAAGTCTTCTTTCATCTGAAGATGAGATCAATATTGTACGTTTATTATACAAATTCCCTGAGGTTGTAATTGATTCATGTGAAAAGAATGAACCATATATGATCACAAGACATATAGTTGAAATTGCCAAGATGTTTAACAAGTTCTATAATTCAACTCAAATCATCATAGATAATGAAGAGTTGAGAAGATCAAGACTTACTTTGGTTTACGCTACAAAGACGGTTTTAAAGAATGGCTTATCATTACTTGGAATTGATGCTCCTCAGAAAATGTAAGAAAAAAAGAGACCCTTTAGATAGAAAGGGTCTCTTCTTTTAAGTACTGGAGAAATTCATCTTCACTGATTTCTGCTAATGATGATAGCTCCTGTAATATATTGTTTCTTAGTTGTATAAAATCATTAATATTAGTATTCTTACCGGTATACTCTAATGCTTCTATAATAAGGTACATGTCTTCTTTGGACATTTCCTGTATTGATATTTTATCAAAACCCCTCATTTAGTAACCCCTTTCTTATGTTCTAGAATCTATTCTATAACTTTTGAAGGAAAGATTCAATAGCCATGTTAATTTATATTATTTGGAGTTTATTAGTAAATAGGGTAAAATAGTAGTAATAAATTAGAAGAAGGTGTAACATGGAAATTTTATTAACAACGTTAAACTCAAAGTTCATCCACTCGAACCTTGCTATTAGATATTTAAAAGAATATGTTAGAGATATTGTCCATATTAAGACTATGGAATTTACAATTAATCAGCAAGTTGAATCAGTAGTTGCAGAAATATTTAAAATAAATCCAGATATGGTAGGTTTCTCTACATATATATGGAATATAGAAATGACTATGGAAATATGCAGAATATTAAAGGTCGTATTGCCTGATATAAAGATTTTATTGGGAGGACCTGAGGTTTCTTATGATTCAGTTGAGGTACTTCAAAAAAATTCTTTTATTGATTACATTATATATGGTGAGGGTGAAGATAGCTTTAGAGAACTTATTGAATCTAAAGATTTGTGCGATATAAAGGGTCTAGTGTTTAGGAATGAAAGAAATGAAATAGTTATTAATCCACCTAGAGGATTATTGAAGAATTTAGACAATATACCTTCTCCATATGATAATGTAGGTGATGAATTTAAAAATAGGATAGTATATTATGAAAGTTCAAGAGGATGTCCTTTTAACTGCGAGTTTTGTCTATCTTCTACTATAAAAGGTGTTAGATACTTTACCATAGATAGGGTTAAAAATGATTTGAAAAACTTAATCTTAGGTGGTGTAAGTCAAGTTAAGTTTGTGGACAGAACATTTAATGCGAATAAGGAGTATTCCAGAGAAATAATGGAATTTATAATGGAGATAAACCCAGATGAGATAAACTTTCATTTTGAAGTCACAGCTCATTTAATAGATGACGAGACAATGGAATTTTTAAAGACCCCTAAGGAAGGACTATTTCAATTTGAAATAGGGGTTCAGTCCACTAATCCAAGAACCATCGATGCAATAGGAAGAGTTACAGATTTTGAAAGATTGAAATATGTCACAAACACTATAAAATCCTATAAAAACATACACCAACACTTGGATTTAATTGTGGGTTTACCATATGAGGATTATAATAGCTTTAGGAACTCATTTAACGATATATATCCAATTAAGGCTGAGAAGCTTCAGTTGGGATTTTTAAAGCTCTTAAAGGGGTCGGGATTACGTATATCCCAAAAGGAATATGGATATAAATATATAGATAAACCACCATATGAGGTGTTGGAAAGCAATTGGCTGAGTTTTGGAGAAGTTTTAAGACTTAAAGATATAGAGAATTTAGTAGAGAGATATTACAATGAAGGAAATTTTTCTCATTCTCTTGAATTTACAATTAGGAATTTCTTCCTTGAACCATTTAAATTCTACGAGGATATGGCTAATTATTGGGAAGAAAATAAGCTTGATGATGTGTCTCATAGTAGAAAAGCACTATATGAGATATTTCTGAAATATTACAATCATAGGAACTTTCCGCATCAAGAAGTATTTAAGGAAATATTAAAATTTGATTTCCTATTTAATAATGGAAGAGCATCATTTCCTGCTGGATTAGAAAGAAATTTAAACAATCTAAATCAAATTGAATTACATGAAATTTTGAAAAATGAGAAGTTGCTAAACACTCATCTATTAGATTATAAGGATATACCAACTAAGAAGTTGATTAATAAAGTAGTTGTTGAAGTATTTAAGAATGATGTCCTATCGATTATTGAAAACGACTATATTGTAAAATCAGATGATAAAGAGACATTCATTTTATTTGATTATAGGAATGGAATAATTAATAGATGCATTACTCATGATATATCAGAATTAATAATAAGGTAAGTTTGGAATTAGTACAAAGAAAAGGGGAGGAATAAATGGAGTTTTTAAATGATTTTAAGTATGTAAATAATGAAGCAATAAAAAAGACTTTAGAAAGCATTAAAAAGAATTACCTAATAATTTTTACAGGAGTTATTTATTCCATTATAAGTATAGTAGTTAGTAGCGTTATGAATATGATTTTTAGAGGACCTACATCTATAATTACAGGTTTTGTAACATATTTTATACAAGCAGCAATTCTGTCTAACTATTTATATTTACTATTCAATATAATCAATTACAACAGATTTAACTTAAATGATTTTAAGAATGGTTTTTCAGCTTTTATCTGGAAGGTTTATGGGGTAATGTTTATTTTGTATTTAGGACAGCTTTTACTTTCTTTATTGGGAAATATACTTGGACCAGCTGCATCCTTTTTAAATATGATTATAATGTATTTAGCTTTAATAATTTTTAATGCATTACCAGAGACTATATATTTAAAAAGCTATACTCCTAGTGAAACAGTTTTGTATTCTATGGAGTTTATTAAAGAAAATTGGCTAAACTGGTTCTTACCAAATATCATTTTAATGGGTCTTATTTTCTTTATAACTGGTGAAATAATGCTTGGTTTTTTCAATACTGGAGTAAGCTTTGGATTTAATTTTTCGGTTAGATTCTTGATAACATATTTTGTAGGACAGCTGATTTTTTCGTTTATGATGATATATAGAGGATATCTATATAAGATACTAAGCACTTCTACTAGAAGGAAAAGAATGTTTATGAACAAATTTTAGGCAGGTGGAAAAATGGATATAGTAAATAAACTATTTAAAAATAAGACAAAAGAGATAACCTTTATAGAATTAAAGAAAGGAACTTCACTAGATATTAATGGATATATACTAAAAGGTGGATTAACTCTTCCGGTGATTACTGATACTCTTTTGCATGATCTCCAATATGGGGACATGCAGGATGAGATAAATCTTGAAAATGTTATTAATGGCATTGAGTTCTTGTTGGGGACAGACCCTGACTTTACCCATATGGACAAGTATAAAGAAATTATTTATGCTTATGATAAAAATATTAACAAACATGCATTTTTCAATGGTATGAAAGCACTTGAAAAGGGTGAAACCGAAAATGCAGGCATATTTTTTAGATCATGTATAGAATTAGATGAATTTAACCTGGATGCCAAACTAAATTATGCTCTGGTTTTAGAGACTATGGCTATGAAACTAATAGAGGATGATAAGGTGGATGAAGGGGAACAGTACTTGCGCAAATCAACAAATATACTAGAAGAAATAGTTGAGCTAGATGAAAAATATTCCTTGGCGTATTACAAACTTGGGTATCATTATAGATACCATAGTCAATTTTTAAAGACGAAAATTACTTGGAATAAGTTCATTACTTTAGACAATAATGAAGAAAGACTTCAAGAGATTAGAGAACAACTTGACTTTATTGATGATGACGTGAAGATGGAGACAGGATTAAGTTATTATTCTTACAATGATTTTGGAAAAGCCCTAGAAGCTTTCTTAAGACTTATGCCAAAACATGAAAAAAACTGGAATATCAACTATATGATAGGGTTGTGTTATAAGGGGTTAGAGGATTTTGAGTCTGCAATAGATTATTTAAGTTTTGCAATTTCTCTAAATAAGGAAGAAGGCGATATTTATAATGATCTAGGAATAGTATATTTCCTGCAAGGTAAGATTCTGGAAGCAATAAAGATTTTTACAGATGGAATAGAAGAAACTGAGGCGGATTATAAGTTATATTTTAATAGGGGATTGGGATATATTCAATTAGGAGAATTTTCTTTAGCCCTAAGAGACATTAATATAGCTAATGAATTGAATCCTGATGATGAAAATATAATTATTCAAAAGAGAGAAGTGGAAGGCTACCTAAATACTCTATAGGGGTGATTTAATGATTATTAAAAAGCTTGATGATCTATTAAAGCATAATGGAAAGAGAATGACCTTAGCAGTAGTGGCGTGCCAGGACAAAGAAGTATTAAAGGCTGTATGTGAGAGTTTTGAATTAGGAATTATCGAACCAATACTTATTGGGAGCAGTCAAACAGAAAATATCCTTAAAGAGTTAGGTGTTTCAATTGATTCATTTAGATTTGTAGAAGAATCTGATATTGTTAAGGCGGCAGAAATTGGAGTCAAGATGGTTGCCCATGGTGATGCTGACTATATAATGAAAGGCTTAGTAGATACATCTATTCTTATGAAAGCTGTTCTTAATAAGGAGTGGGGGTTAAGAAGTGATAGCCAGTTAAGTCATGTTATGATTTATGAAACCGAATCATATCACAAGCTTATATACCTTACAGATGGTGGGATGAATATAGCTCCTTCCTTTGAAGAAAAGATTAAAATCATTCATAATGCTATAGTAGTTGCAAAAGCATTAGGAAAACAGGACGTTAAAGTTGCTATATTAGCAGCAAAGGAAAAAGTAGATGAGAAGATGCAAGCAACAATTGATGCAAAATCAATCTTGGAAAGTCATAGCTTTGGTCCAGAAATCATTATAGATGGACCAATGGCATTGGATTTAGCCATTTCAAAGCAAGCTGCAGAGATTAAAGGCTATTTAAGTAATGTAGCTGGAGATGCTGATATATTACTTGTACCTAATATAGAAGTGGGTAATGGTATTGGAAAAGCTATAACCTATTTAGCTAATGGAAAGTCAGCTGGGATTATTATGGGGGCTAAGGTGCCTATAGTTCTTACTTCTCGTGCAGATGACCATATTACTAAACTTTATTCCATAGCATTAGGTAGCTGTATTGCTAAGGCTTTTAGGAAACCACTTTAAAAAACTTTTAAAAAATCAAAATACCCGTTGACATGGCTTAGAAAAGATGGTAATATTGTAAAAGTCGGCTGTGACAAGTCTTGTAAGTTGATTAAGAAATTAAAAAAAGACAAAATCACTGTTGACAAGGATTAAAAAAGATGGTAATATTGTAAAAGTCAGTTGTAACAAGTCTTGTAAGCAAATAAAGAAATAAAAAAAGACAAAAGACAGTTGACAAAGAAATTAAAAAATGCTATACTAAAAAAGTTCCCCTCGAGAGAGAGGATGGCCTGGAAACGGGCATTGAACCTGGCTTTTCGTCCAACGAGTTAAACGAGTTGGAGACGAAACGCACAGAAACGCGAACTGAGTGAGCGCAGTGAATGCCACGAAGTGAGCATGAACCTAGTTAATTAAATAGTGTGAGATACTTTGAATTAAATTGACAA
>CAZHLF010000017.1:0-19436 GCA_964532845.1 uncultured Tissierella sp. | reverse complement strand
AGTCAAAGTAATGAATTATTAAATCGTTTATACTTAGAATATATTAAAGAAGATGATGGAATAAAGTATAAAGATAAATATATAGGAGGAATAAAAATGAGTAAATTCAATAGTACACAATCATTAGGTGAAATAGTAGCAGATTTTCCAAAGGCTGCAGAGATTTTTAAAGAGTACAAAGTAGACTATTGCTGTGGTGGATATAGAACGGTATTAGAGGCAGCTACCTTAGAAAAATATGGTTTTGATGAAAAGGAAGTAATGGGAAAGGTAAATAATCTTTATGAAGAATATCAAAAAAATTCATCAAAGGATAAAGATTATAGAGAAGTACCTACAAATGAACTAGTAGATCACATAGTAAACGATCACCATGGCTATTTATGGGCAGAACTTCCGAAAATCAGTAGGTTAACAACTACGATACTCAGGGTTCATGGACCAAACCATCCAGAGTTAGCAAAGGTTCATAAACTATTTCACACTGTAAAAATGGAACTTGAAGGACATCTAGCTAAGGAAGAATCAATACAATATCCAGCTATAGAAAAATTCTTAGCTTCTAACTCAAAAAATGATTTAGAGAATGCAGTTAATATAATTGATGAACTGGAAACAGAGCATACAAACGCAGGAGAAATCCTTAGAGAACTTAGAGAAGTTACTAATGACTATGCATTACCTGAGGATGCATGTGGAACATATGAGATGACATATAGTAAACTTCAAGAGATGGAAGCGGATTTATTCCAACATATACACTTGGAGAACAATATCTTGTTCCCACGACTTAGAGAGTTGAATAAGTAAATAAATTAAATTGTACCATACCCTGAAAATGAGATATCCTCTTTTTCAGGGTGTTTTTTTAACTAAAATACTATATCTGAATAAGATAATATTATTGACTAGTTAAATATTAAAATTAATATGAGGTGGGACTATGGTTACTTTAGTTCTAAATTCAGTTATCTCTTTATTTTTAATAATGCTTGTAGGTATATATGGAAGCAGAAAAGGTATAATTTCGCAAGAATTAAATAATGGGTTGATAAAGATACTTATTAATATTTTCTTACCATTTATGGTTGTATCATCCTTTACATTTACATTTGGGCCATCTATAAAGGGTAATATTATTAAGGGATTATATTATAGCCTTGGAGCATATTCAATTCTAATCTTAGCTTCATATATACTACTTATTCCAATAAAGGGAAATAAAAAGACTATAATTCATTTTTCCAATGTATTTTCAAATACTGGATATATTGGTTTTCCAGTTTTAAATGCCATCTACGGTCCGGAAGGTGTAGTATACGGTTCCATATTTAATATGTTCTTTGTTATATTTGTGTGGACATATGGATTAATGCTATTTAAGGGGCATATAGAGAAAGATGAGTTGAGAAAAGAAGTTTTAAAAACACTGTTAAATCCATCCATCATTGCTGTGATAATAGGTGTAGTTATAATAACATTCAATATTGAAATACCAAGATTATTATATAGTAGCATCAACACAGTTGGTAGTATTTCTGGACCATTATCCATGATTATTCTAGGAGCAATAGTATCTAAAGGTAAAATAAGAAGTAGTCTTGGAGACTGGAAACTATATTATGGACTAATGGTAAAAATGGCAGTTCTACCACTTATTCTTATTCTAATTTCACTGTTTACCCATAGAGATATTGTCACAAATTCAGTAATTATAATAGCTTCGATGCCAGCAGCAACAATGACATCTATTTTTGCTGAAAGCTTCAATAAGGAAAAGGATTTTGCATCTATTATGGTTTTAATGACAACTTTATTGTCAGTATTGACTATACCAATACTTGTAAGGATATTGGTATAGTTTTATTTACTATTAGCTGACTCAACAATTCTTCTTAAAGACATTTCAAAATCTTTATCTGCACTAGGATTTCTTTTCTTAAACTTAGAATATATACCTTGTTTTCTTCTGAGTTCTTTGTTAATATGTCTTCTATTTAGAATTCCATCTATATTTTCATCATTAATAACAAGTCCATTTTGATTTATGCAAATAGCTCCTTTAGCTAAACACATTGCTGCAAGGCCATGATCCTGAGTAACTAAGATATCTCCTTTGCCCATTCTATTTGCAATATAGTAATCAGCACTGTCGCTGGAAATATCAACAGTTATAATTTCTGCATATTCATTTTCTATATGGACGGCATAATTTTTTACAACTACAATATGTAAATCAAGTTCCTTTGCTATTTTAATGGCTATATCCACAACAGGGCAACCATCTGCATCTACAAATATTTGCATAATAACACCTCATTTATATCATTGGTATTTACAACCATAAAAATTAAGTCATTTCGACTTCATCACTTCATTATAACATAAAGTTTACAACTTCAATAAATATTACCAAGTTTTGATGGTTGTTACACATCCAGTTTATTGGTACCATAAAAATATATATAGGGGTACCCTAAACTAAGAAGAGAGGATGCAAATATGCTTAAAAGCACCCAAAAAAGACTTATTATTTCATTAACCTTGATAACAACTATGATTTTACTAGGTATATATATTTATTCTGACTCAGATAAAAATACGAGTAATATCTCACACTATAGCTTTAAGGGATACTTCTCACTAAATAAAATGATAATAAATGCCTGGAAAGAGTATGCAGAAAAAGAGATGGACAAGCCTGATGGGGAAAATACTGAGGTAGTAACTACTGAAGAACAAAGTTCGGATGAGACAGAAGAACTGGGAAAATCAGAGGAAAATATAAATGATAGTGATAAAGAAGAGCTGCCAATAGAAATTCCAGTAAAACCAAATAACGGGAGTAATATAGTAGGATACTATGCCGGATGGTCTGCTCATTCAGGATATACTCCTGATAAAATAGATGCAAATAAGCTTACTCATATTAATTATGCATTTGCAAATATAGGTCCAGATCTTAAAATTATGCTGGGAGACTCAAGTATAGATTCTTCTAACTTTAAAAAGCTAAATGCATTAAAAAATACAAACAAGAACCTAAAAATCTTGATTTCTGTAGGTGGATGGACCTGGTCTGATAAATTCTCAGATGTTGCCCTCACTGAAAGTTCCAGGGTGACCTTTGCTGATAGTGTTGTAGAATTCTTAGTTAAATATGGTATTGATGGAGTAGATATAGATTGGGAATATCCTGTAGCTGGTGGATTATCAAAAAATACTAAAAGAGCCACAGATAAAGAAAACTTTACACTGCTGTTAAAGACACTTAGGGATAAGTTGGACAACCAATCAGCTAAGGATGGAAAGTATTATTATTTAACCTTCTCAGGAGGGACTTCAAAACAATATGTAGATAATGTAGAGCTAAAAAAGCTCAGTCAGTATGTGGATTTTGCCAATATAATGACTTATGATATCCATGGAGACTGGGATAAGTTTACTGATTTCAATGCACCTTTATATAATTTCGGCAGTTCATCACCTCATCATAAATGGAGTGTGGATTCAGCAATAAATCTATGGATTAAGGCAGGATTTCCAGCAAATAAAATAAATATGGGATTGCCATTTTATGGATATAGATATGATAATATACAGAATGCTAATAATGGATTTCTACAAAGCTTTATAGGTGCTAAGTCAATAACTTATAAAGAGATAGTTACATTAATAAATACCAATAGTTTTACAAGACATTTTCACTCGGAGGCTAAAGTGCCTTGGATTTATGACGGCTCAACTTTTATTAGCTATGATGATGAGGAATCTATTGCTATTAAAACTCAGTATATAAACTCTAAAGGTCTTGGTGGGGCAATGATTTGGGAGTTAAGTCATGATCCTAGTGGAGAGCTTCTTAATACAATTTTTAGTAATATGAGATGATAAAAAAATGAGTAGGAAGATTTTTCCTACTCATTTCATTTACCCCAGTTTTCACTGGGTTTGAATCTACGTACTTAAATATTTATTTTTCGCTTACTTTGATAAAATCTCTAGCTTGCATATACCATCTTAATTCTGCTTTTGGTTCTCCTACTTCTTCATCAGGGAATTTAAAGCACGCTGCAGAACCTTTTTTAAATGGAATGAAGATTCCTGAAAGTTCTTGACTCCAAATTGATAAAAATGGTTGTTGTCCAACTAGTACTGCAACAGTACCAGGCTCAATTTCATTTAGAATATTTCTTACTAAACGAATATTTCCACCTGTTGCCAAAAAGTCCAGGTATATTGGTCTATCTACTTCAAGCTCTTGAGACAGCATTTCAGCAGTCTCTCTTGCTCTTAACTTAGGACTGGAGTATACAACTACTTTTTTCTTCTTACCTAACATTGTTTTAAATCCATCTGCACTTTTACTTAAAAGTCTTTTTCCTCTGATAGAAAGTGCTCTTAAATCGTCTTCGGATACATTTTCCTTTTCTTCTGCCATTGCGTGTCTGTAGAGAATAATATATTTACTCATTCTGATTCTCCTGTTTTGCCCAATGATACCAGTCTAAATTACAAATTATTGAAAATTACTATGGTTTATTTTATTAATTTAAAAAAATATAAAAATTTCTAAGAATAAAGAAGGATTTTGCACCATTTTGTAGAAACATTTATTAAGGATATATTTGATTAGAACTTTGCTGTAATATTTTTCATAATAGGAGGAATTTTTGTGGTGAGAGACTTAAGTTGTTTACGATGCGGTAATTCAATGTCATATATTAAAAGTGAGAGGATACAGTTAGGAAAACATGGATTCATTCTTGGAGACATTTCAAATTTAATAGCTGGGGCACTGGAAGTGGACATCTATCTGTGTAGTGGTTGTGGAAAGTTTGAATTTTTCCAAATGTCAGAAGAAGATCAAGTTGAACAAATTGAATGTCCTAATTGTGGGAAGACTCATGATATAGATTATCCAAAATGTCCATTTTGTAAGTATAAGTATTATGAGTGATATTAAGAATAGACTGTAAAATGATGCAGTCTTTTTTCTTTGTTAAATGTAAACATAGCTAAAATATGGAATTTTGGTGGTATAATAAATTTAATTACATTTAAATTGGGGGAATTAGAGGTGGACAGTATGACAATTAAAAACTTCACTTTCAAATCCAGTGATGAAACAGAAATATTCGTATATAAATGGATTCCTAAAGATGGTAATGTTAAAGGAATAGTTCAAATAGCCCATGGCATGGCTGAACATGCTGAAAGATATGATAGGTTTGCAAAATATTTAAATAAAAATGGATATATAGTCTATGCAAATGATCACAGAGGGCATGGTAAAACAGCCGGAGCTATAGACAATCTAGGATATCTTGCAGATGAAAATGGATTTGAATGGTTAGTAAAAGATATACAAACCTTAAGTTCCTTAATTAAAGAGGAAAATCCTAGTCTCCCATTATTTTTGCTCGGCCATAGTATGGGTTCCTTTGTAGCTCAAAGATATATTATGCTTAGTGGCAAGGAAATAGATGGAGTTATTCTTTCAGGTTCAAATGGAAAGCAAGGTCTAATGCTTAAATTCGGCTCTATTATAGCAAAAAGAGAAATAAAAAAACATGGGCGAAAAACTCAAAGTCAAAAATTAGATAAATTGGTTTTTGGAGGGTTTAGTAAAACATTTGAACCAAGTAGGACTGGGTTTGATTGGTTAAGTAGAGACGAAAAAGAAGTAGATAAATATACAAATGACCCCTATTGTGGAACTGTCTTTACAGCGGGATTCTTCCATGATTTTTTAATAGGACTTATGGAAATTGAAGATAAAAACAATATAGCATTAGTACCTAAGGATTTGCCTATCTATATATTCTCGGGTGCACAAGACCCTGTAGGAAAATTCGGCAATGGAGTTATAAATCTTTATAATCGCTATAAAAATCATGGCGTTAAAGATATTAAATATAAGTTATACAAAGATGGTAGACATGAGATGCTTAATGAAATTAATAGGGATGAAGTTATGGATGATGTAGTTGCTTGGTTGGATTTGTTTGTAGACTAGAGTCTATATTGCTTAATGAATATCAGTAGGAAAATGCGACGCAAGTAGAACTATTATCATAAAAAATTTGAGGGAAGATGTGCATATGGAAAATCAAAATTATTCTCTAGAGAAAATTGATATATTTTGGAATGAATTTTTGAATAAAACGGGAAGATCTCAATCAACTAAGTATTTGGATATTTTTCATTTTGAACTAACTGAAAAATGGGCTAATGAATTACTACGACTAGTTTTAATTGGGCAAAAGAAGGCTACAGCAAGTAGTTTATGGGGATATGAACTTCAAGGGGAGGATATACCCCAGGTTGGAGACTTAAATATTGTTACTGATTGGGAGGGTGTACCACTGTGTGTTATTGAAACAACTGAGATAACAATTATTCCATTTTCAGATATTACCTATGATATTTGTAAGCGTGAGGGTGAGGATGATACATTGGAGTCTTGGCGTGAAGGGCATATTCGCTACTTCAAGAAAGAAGGAAATGAAATAGGCTATGTGTTTAGTGAGGATATGCCAGTGATTTTTGAAGATTTTAAAGTAGTATATCAAGTATAGATTTTATATTAATATAACTCTTAGGGGAATGGTTGTGGGAATAATATTCAAAAGATATTTATAAATAAAGATTGTGTTAGAAGGGAGAGCATAATAATTGAAATTATTAGTGATTCGCCATGGAGAATCGGAGGCTGATTTGATAAATGTTCATGAAGGTAGAGCTGATTTTAATTTGACTGAAAGAGGTCATAGACAAGCTATAGCTTTAGCTCATAGAATTGCATCAGAATATGAGTTCACAAAAATATATTGCAGTACACTAAAAAGAGCATATCAAACAGCTTTACATATTTCAGAGGAGACTGGTATTGCTCTAACACCTGAGGACAATTTAATGGAATTTAATAATGGATTAATTGCTGGTTTAGAACGAGATTATGCAGCAACTAAGTATCCTCTTGTTCCAAATATACCTATACATAGTTCTGTTTACAATCAAGAATCTGCATTAGAATTTAGGTTTAGAGCTGATTATATTCTTTCTAAAATCATTTCTGAAAACAGTGCTGATTCAACAGTATTAATCGTTAGTCATGGTGGAATGATTAATCAGCTTTATAAATCCTTTTTACGACTTCCAATTGAGAGTGATATTTTGTTTGCTACAGGAGATACTGGTATTCATGAGTGGATAATAAAAAGTGATTATAGGCGTATTGTTTTTTCCAATAGCACTCAGCATACGAAGGGAATATAACCACTTCATGACTTCAATATTCTAACATTATGCAAATAGAGCAGTTAAATGATTAAATTTATTTGTTTGTTAATAATTTATGGGTTGTTTCAACAATAGAAGCTACCCTTTAATTTTTTGCAAATTTCAATTTCTTGGGAACTTTTTTGTGCCTTTGTTAATCTAATTAGTAGGAAGGAGGGGATGGTTATTTTGCCTGTTGATATGGAAGCATTGAGAGAATGGATCTTAGAAAGAAAAGACAAGTTATATAAAATATGTTGGTCATATTTGTATAATCATGTTGATATAGAGGATGTTTTTCAGAATACCATGATTAAGGCTTATTCAAATTTGAAAAATTTAAGAGAGCCCAATAAATTCGAGAGTTGGTTTATTTCTATATTGATAAACGAATGTAAGCAAAGTCTTAGGAGTAAAAAAAGAGAAGTCTTATATGAAGATATTCAAATACAGGGCTATCATGAGGATGAATATAGTTTCTACCAGGAATTGGATTCTTTAGATGAGATATTTAAAGAAGTCATAATTCTTAAATATGTTTCAGGATACAGTCAGGAAGAAATATCAAAGATTTTAAACATCCCCATTGGAACGGTAAAATCTCGTATATATAGGGGTTTGAAGGAATTAAGGGTCCTGCTAAAGGAGGTATAAAAATGGATTGTAATCATGTTAAAGACCTGTTGATAGATTATATAGATGGGCTGTTGACTGAAGAGGAAGAAAGAAAAGTTTCATTACACTTGGATAACTGTGAAGGCTGTTGGCAGGAGTATAATGAGTTAATTGAAACCATTGAATATGTTACAGATAAATCCAATAATATCCTTACAGATAGAGAACTAAACTTAAATACTAAAGATGTACCAATTAAAAGACCTATAAGAGTTAGAAGAACTATATTAATAGCAGCAATATTAAGTATAATGCTTGTTGCAACAGCCTTTGCTACTGATGTTTTTGATTTCTTGAAATTTTGGGAAAAGACTAGCCAACCATATATTTCTGCATGGGAGGATTTGATAGATAATGGAGTTGGGCAGAAGCTTGATATTTCGGTAGTAGATAAAGACATTAAGATTACAGCTGAAGGGGTAATTGCTGATGACTTAAATACCTTAGTATTTCTTAGGATAGAGAATTTAAATGAGGATGTTATTTTAACTCCAAGAGGAGAGTGGAAAGGAGACTTACCAAAACCAAGTGTATCTATTGGTGGAGACGTACGTGATTATGGAATCTCCTATAGTCGTGTTACAGGAAAGGAATATCAAACACCTACATTTGTTAATTTTGTAAATTTATATGCCGAGGCTGAAAATACCATGAGAGTTTTACTAAAGTTAGAACCTATGACAAAAGAAGAAGGCATTATTAATATTAAGATAGATCATCTAATAAGCTTTAGAAACCCTGATAAGAATAGTATTAAAAATATTTCAGGAGATTGGGAGTTAAATATTCCAGCTCAAGTTATTAAATCCAAGACTTATGAAGTAAATAAAGAAGTGGATTTTTATGAAGGTAAGCTATTAGTTGAGAACATTACAATTGCACCTACAGTTACTCAAATAGACTATAGATTAAGGGGTATTGAAGAGAATAAGATGATAATAGACCATGTAAGATTTCATATTGAGGATGAAGAAAGGGTATATAACAATTCTAGAATAACATCATTATATCAAAGTTCAGAAAGAAATAGAGATGGAGAGATATTAGATAGTGTATTTTTAGATAGCATGTATTATAAGGTGCCAGATACTATTGATTTTGTAGTTGATGCTCTAACATACCATATAGTGGACTGGGGAATATACGAAATTGAAAGGGATAATCTGCCACAAAAGATAAAGTATAAGGACAGTAAAATTACTATAGAGGATATAATTTACAAGGAAAATAGCACTGAACTAATAATCAGTGAAGATCTAGATAAGGATAGCAATATAATGGGTACTAATTATGATGTTAGCATTGTCGACCATAAACTGGTATATGTATATGCTCAATATAAAGAATGGGTTACAAAAGATGATAAAGGTATAGTTGAAGAATCAGAGGATATCACTTGGAACAATAAGATGTATACTCAGAACCAAGGATTAAAGCTTATTATAGAAAAACGTAATGAGTCTGATGACATAGAGCTTATTCCAGAATATCTATATATTAAGAGTCAGGATTATATTGATTATCCTGATACGAAAATTGAGATAGATTTAAGATCTATTATGGAATAAATTAGGCAGGCGTGGAAGCCTGCCCCTACGGATTTCATTGTTTTTGGGGATGGGTACCATCCCATCCTACTTATATTTGGTTAAATATTTGAACCTTTTGTTTTAACCTTTGTATCATATCCCAATTCATAATAGTTGTTATTATTAAACTGAAACTCCTTAATTATATCAAGACCTAGTTTTCTTGTATGAGCCTCTAAGGATCTTGGGTTGATTTGATTAATAAAGGTTATAAGGATTGGGTATCTTTTCTCCATTGTAGATCTTGAAAAATCAAAGAGATTTGGAAGTACATCAGTACTTCTATAGTCCTTGTGGATAGCTATTGGACCGTATTGGTATGAGTTTTCCAAGGATAAAGTCTCTCCTAAATAGGTTGTATTTGGTAAATCCTTTATCATATGTTGAAACAATGGCCAATCTGACCAATATTCCCATGAAGCAGCCATTGCATAACCTACGATTTTTTCTCCATCACAGGCTATAGCAAGTCCATTTTCCTCTTCAATTAGCTTTTCGAATTGCTCTTCAGTAAATAATGTAGTAACAAATCCATTAGGCTTATCTTCCTCACTTATGGTTGAAATATGGTATTTATTTTGCAGTTCTTTTACCTTTTCAATATCCTCAACTGTTGCATTTCTATATTCCATAATTATCCCCTTTGCTTTATGATATTTAGATATTCATCCTTTAAAACACCCATATACAAAGTATCTGTATACTTTCCGTCTGCATAAAAGTTTTCCCTTATTCTTCCTTCCTCAACAAATCCACATTTTTTATAGCACTTTATTGCCCTTTCATTGAATGCTCTAACTTCTAGTTCAAGTTTATGAAGATTTAGTTTATTAAAGGCAAAGTCCTGTAATAATCCAATAGCCTCTGCACCATATCCATTACTCTGATATTCTTTATTCCCTATAACGATGCCTATTAGTGCTTTTCGATTGACCCAGTCTATTTTGATTAAATCCAGCTGCCCAATATATTCCTCAGTATCCTTATGAGCAATAACAAAGCCTTTATAGTCTCCTCGACCTTCTAAATTACTTTGTAAAAAACTTTCTGTCTGAGTTAAAGTGTGAGGGTATAAAAATACGTTGCTAAGATATTTAGTTATTTCTGCATCATTTACCCAGCTTCTCATATAGGGAAGGTCTTCTTTTCTGTAATCCCTAAGTATTACTCTTTCACCAATTAACCAAGGCATTTAATCAACTCCCTTGAAGTTTTTTTCTTAACTTAATTCTATCTATCTTTATAAAAAGATTCAAGCTTATTCGCCTTTGTGGTATATTATTAATTAGAAAAGGAGCCTTAATATATGATAGTTGAAATTTCAAAAGACCAATATAATCTAATATATAATTTTGTGAAAGGAGATATAGCCAGGAATTATTTCATTTTACTTGGCTTAATATCCAAAAACGAAGTATTTGATAAGATTTATGTTGAATTTAAGGATGATATGTTAGTAGCAGCTTTATTTAAAAGGAAAAGCGGAACATTGCAGTTCTATGGCCTTGAGGATTTTGATGTTGATGGATTTATTAAGATCATGAAGGAGATAGGTTTTTCTGCTTTAATAGGACCTAGTTCATATTGTGATATATTCTTGCAAAAAGGTGTATTTTCCAATATTAAGGATGGAGCTTATATTTCCAAGCTTGGCAGAAACAGCAAGAATTTCCAATTTGAAGATAAGTATGAAATAAAGGAATTGAGGGTAGAAGATTTAGATAGAGTAATTGCATTGTATAGGTATATTTTTATGGGTCATAGTTCAAAAGAACTAATGGAGCAAAAGCTTAATCAAAATCGTGGTAGGGGCTTCTATATTGAGGTAAATGGTGAAATGGTATCAATTGTACAAAGTGAACTTGAGACCATTGATGCAGCTATAATAGTAGGTGTTGCAACACATACAGATTATCGCAATAAAGGATTAGCTTCAGAGTTATTAAGACAATTGATTAATATCTTATTAAATGAAAAGAAGGATATTTATCTTCAATATGATAACCTGGAAGCAGGAAAAATTTATGAGAAATTAGGATTTAAGGTAATTGACCAGGTTAAGCATTATTCAAAATAAAGAATATTTAAGGAGGATATATGAAAGAATTAGCAATTTATCAAGTTGATGTATTTACAAAGGATTTCTTTAAAGGTAATCCAGCAGCTGTTTGTGTATTGGATAAGGAAATTGATGAGGAAACTATGAAAGATATAGCTGCAGAGATGAATCTGTCTGAGACAGCATTTTTGTTGCCATTGGATAAAGTAAATAATATATACTCACTAAGATGGTTTACACCAGAAGTTGAGGTGGATTTATGCGGTCATGGTACTATAGGAACAGCAAAAGTCCTTTATGAAATAATGGGGATTGAATCAGACAGTATTACATTTAAGACGAAAAGTGGGGACCTAATCGCTAAAAAATATGATGATGGAATAGGTATTGATATGCCATTGGATAATTATGAGGATTTCATCCCAAATAGTGAGATGTTAAGCGCTTTGGGAATAAATCAATTTAAGACAGCTAAAATTGGTAGGGTAACAAGAAAGGCCATTATCCAGGTAGAAAATGAAGCTATAATTAGGAATCTGAAACCTAATTTTGAAGTCTTAAGGAATACAAAATCAGATGTTGTTGTAAAGGGGGTAGGAATAACCACTATTAATTGTGAAGGTTATGATTTCCTAACTAGATATTTTAACCCTTGGGCTGGAATCAATGAAGACCCTGTTACCGGAACTGTTCATACAGTACTTGCAAGATACTGGGGTGAGATTCTACAAAAAAAAGAGATGATAGCTTATCAAGCCTCAAAAAGAGGTGGAAAATTGATTCTTAAAATTCTAGATGATGACAGACTTGAGATTGTAGGTGATGCAGTAATTACCCTAAAGGGACAAATCTGTACAAAATAATATATTTAAGAAAGTACGTCAAGAGACGTACTTTTTTAAATAACTATTCCAATTCTTTTTTTACTGCTTCTTTGTAGTCTTTCCATTTAGGATCAAGAAGGCTGAAATCTTCTTGCCTGAAGAAAGGTATAAGTTCTCTTCCTAGTTTATTTTCCTCAGCATGTATGAATTTCTTTTTTTCATAATAAAAATGAGGTTCTTTTAAGTTTTCTACTAAAGGTTTTAATATCCATGGAGCTGTAATTAATACAGGGATTTTCTTATCAAATAGTGTATCTAGTTCCATCTTTATAACTTCAGCCCAGTGGGTTGCAATTTCTACCCAAATGTCATCATGTACCGAGAGATTTATAAAATAATTTTTACATAAGTTTTGTGCATAGATATCCCATAAATCAAGGCCTACCGCATTTAAGTTTTTATAAATATTTCCAAAGATTGGGTTATGCCCTCTTTGCTTATTGAAATCCTTCAGGTCAAATACGTATTCTGCACCAGCAGATTCTCCTACTGCCATAGGATTACTACCAAGTAATACTACTTTTACTCCTTCTAGATTTTCAAAATATGGTTTGGGGATATGGAATTTGTTGTAAAAGTAATTCTTGTATTCTGATTCCAATTTTCCGATCAATTCCTTTTCTCGTATCATTTTAAGACCCTCCTTTCATTCTTTATTAAGTATAATATACATACCCAAAATCGTTATAGAATTACCAATCTAAAAGATTGTTCTTGTTTAATATATTTTAGTTTGAGGAAAAAATGCTTAAATTGGGTATCATCCTTATATACTAAATATTTGGAGGAAAAATATGTTTAAAATAGGTTGTCATTTATCTACATCCAAAGGCTATGAAGCTATGGGTAAAGATGCTGTAAAAATTGGAGCTAATGTATTTCAGTTCTTTACTAGAAATCCAAGAGGTAGCAAGGCTAAGGATATAGATCCAAAAGATGTAGAAAAATTATTAGATATTGTGAATAGGAACAATTTTGGGAAGCTTCTTGCACATGCTCCTTATACTCTTAATCCAAGCTCAGACAAAGAGGAAGTTAGAGAATTTGCCAGAATTGTTATGGAGGATGACTTAAAGAGAATGGAATTTACTCCCCATAATTATTATAACTTTCATCCAGGTAGCCATGTAGGGCAGGGAGTGGATGTGGGGATTGAATATATAATCCAGTTGTTAAATGAAATTTTAAAGCCTGAGCATACTACAAAGGTTCTATTGGAGACAATGTCAGGTAAAGGAACTGAAATTGGTCGAAACTTTGAAGAGTTAAGAAGAATAATTGATGGAGTAGAGCTAAAGGAAAAGATGGGGATTTGCCTTGATTCTTGTCACATTTATGATGCTGGATATGACATTGTAAATGATTTAGATGGAGTGTTGGAGGAGTTTGATAGGATTATAGGACTTGAAAGACTATATGCAATCCATATAAACGATAGTAAAAATCCTTTCCAAAGTCATAAAGATAGGCATGAAAAAATAGGAGAAGGTAGCCTGGGATTAGAGACTATAGCTAATATTATTAATCATCCTAAGTTAAAAGACTTACCATTTTATCTGGAAACCCCTAATGAACTTGATGGCTATAGAAAGGAGATTGAACTTTTAAAGGCACTTGTTAAGTAATAAAATCCATTGGGGACAGTCCCCAATGAATACCCACTGGGGACTGTCCCTGGTGGATGTAAAAAAACGGGCATAAGCCCGTTTTTAAATTCTTACTTGATGATATACTTTTTTTCCTTTTCTAATAAGGATTTTTCCATCCTTAAAGTCATCCAAAGTTACAATTTTGTCTATAGCTTCAACCTTTACATCGTCTATTACTATACCACCTTGCTCTACAAGTCTTCTACCTTCACCATTGGATTTTGTAAGGCCTAGTTCTTTAAGAAGATCAAGAATTCCTATACCCTCTGCAAATAACTTTTCATCCATTTCAGTAAATGGTATAGAACCTTCATCTACTCCACCTGAAAACAATGCTCTTGCTGCATTTTGAGCCTTTGTAGCTTCTTCTTCTCCGTGGATTAGCTTGGTTACTTCAAATGCCAATACTTCCTTTGCTTTGTTGATTTCAGCATCCTTAAATGCACCAAGACGTCTAACTTCATCCATTGGTAAGAATGTTAATAATGCCAGGAACTTTTCTACATCTCTGTCATCAACGTTTCTCATGTATTGGTATAATTCATATGGTGGGGTTTTATTTGGATCAAGCCAAATAGTTCCTGCTTCTGTTTTTCCCATCTTTTTGCCTTCAGCTGTTGTTAATAGCTTGAAGGTCATCGCATATACCTTATCTTCTTCCAGCTTTCTAACTAAATCATATCCACCAAGGATGTTGGACCATTGGTCACTTCCACCTAATTGTAGCTTACAATTGTACTTTCTGTATAATTCTAGAAAGTCATATGATTGCATTAGCATATATCCAAATTCAAAGAAGGTAAGACCTTTTTCCATTCTGTTTTTGTATGCATCTGTTTGTAGCATCTTGTTTACTGAGAAATGAACACCAATTTCCCTCATAAAGTCTAGGTAATTAAGATCCAACAACCAATTTGCATTGTTGTCCATAATTGCTTTACCTTCGCTAAAGTCAAGGAACTGCTGTAGTTGCTCCTTAAATCTTCCTGCATTATGATCGATAAATTCTCTAGTCATAACTTTTCTCATGTCATTTCTACCTGAAGGGTCACCTATCATGGTAGTTCCTCCACCAATTAGTGCAATTGGTCTATGACCGGCCTGTTGCATATGCATCATTACCATTATCTGTAGAAAATGTCCCAGTGTTAGACTATCTGCTGTTGCATCAAATCCTATATAAAAGGTAACGGATTCACTGCCTAATAATTCTCTTAATTCTTCCTCAAATGTTACTTGGTCTATATATCCTCTTTCATGAAGGATATCCATTACATTCCTCATAAAATCCCTCCTTCTAAATATACAGTCTTTATCACAAATCTATTTGCTCGCTTCGCTCACACAGATTTGGATAGACTGCATCTGACCTACCATCAATTTGAGTAAATTCACCTCAAATTGGGTTAGGTCATAAAAAAAGGGTTTTCTCTTATCCTAAAGGACGAGAGAAAACCCGTGGTACCACCTTAATTTGCTAGCTAGCCTTAAGCCGCGTAAAGTGCGGTCTTCATTACGACATTAAAGATGTTGTAATTCACTGATAGTCTGTTTGCCAACCTTCCACCATGGTTAGCTCTCTTTGAAACAAATAAAACCAGCTACTAAAATCATCTAATCGTTAATATTGAATTAAGGATATATTAATATAATTCTATGAAAATGTCAACTATTCCCCTATAACTATATCTTGGCAATTTTCCCATAGACCATGGATGTTGCAATAGCTTGTTGCATATAGAGTACCTGATTTTTCTGCCTTAAATCTTGCAGTAGCTACATAGTCAGTAAAGACTCCTAATTCACCATGAGCTGAGAAGTTAGCATTAGCTATTTCAACAGGTTTTCCACCTTCTGGTTGGAAATATAATTTAACCCAAACTATATGATGTTCAAGTGTGTTTGGATGAGGAATTTCCTCTCCAATAAGTACCTTAACGTCTATAAATTCATCTTTCTTTGCTGTTTCTGGTGCATGGATTACTGGTACGTGTTTTTCACCTTTCCAATCACCACTTACATATAATGCGCCTAAACTTTTCATTAAAACTCCTCCTTTAATATTTAAAATTATTTTTAACGAAACTTCTGAGTTTCTATTAAATATCTTCAAATAGTTTTATACCCTTTGTTTATGAAAATTATTCTTTAAAATAGGAAAATAAGGTATAATAACTTTAAGATGATTTACGAGGAGAGATAAAATGAGCAATATAGAGTTAATTGCAACTACCACCTTTGGACTTGAAGCAGTATGTAAAAGGGAGCTTTCAGACTTAGGTTTTGAAAATATTAAGGTTGAAAATGGAAAACTTATTTTTCCTGCAGAAATAAAGGATATTCCAAAGGCTAATATTTGGCTTAGAACAGCTGATAGAGTACTACTTAAAATGGGAGAATTTAAAGCTTTAACCTTTGATGAGTTATTTGAAAAGACCAAAGCCTTGCCATGGGATGAATGGATACCTGAAGATGGAAATTTTGTTGTTGAGGGAAAGAGTGTGTCTTCAAAACTTTTTTCTATATCTGATTCTCAAAGAATAGTTGAGAAGGCTATAGTAGAAAAGTTAAAGACCAAATATGATGTGACCTGGTTTGAGAAAACAGGTGCAAAGTATACTGTTGAAGTTTCCCTGCTAAAGGATATTGCAACATTAACTATTGACACATCAGGAGAAGGACTTCATAAAAGAGGATATAGAGATAGGGCTGGAGATGCTCCAATTAAGGAAACTCTAGCTGCTGCAATGATATTATTAAGTTATTGGAATAAAGAAAGAACATTACTAGACCCATTTTGCGGCTCGGGTACTATTCCTATAGAGGCTGCAATGATTGGAAAAAATATAGCTCCAGGGTTGGACAGAGCATTTGCTGCAGAGGAGTGGCCAAATATTGATAAAGAGTATTGGACTACTACTAAGCGTGAAGCTTTTAAGGCAATTGATAATGATGTAGTACTGGATATTTTAGGCTGTGATATTGACAAGCGTTCTATACTACGTGCTAGAGACAATGCAGCAAATCTTGGTCTTGAAGAGGATATTCAATTTTTCATGAAGGATATGAGGGAAGTTGATTTAAAGAATGAATATGGGGTAGTAATAACAAATCCACCTTATGGTGAGAGAATGGGTGATAAGGAAGAAGTTCAAAAGCTTTATACAGACTTAGGTCTTAAATTTAGAGAGTTGGATACGTGGTCTATGTATATAATAACTTCAGACGAAGAGTTTGAGAAATTATATGGCAAAAAGGCTGATAAGAAGAGAAAATTATATAATGGACGAATTAAGGTTGACTATTATCAGTTTTATGGACCAAGGCCACCAAGAAAAGAAGATAAAGAAGAATAGGAGGCTAATAATGGGAATCTATACTAAAACAGGAGATAAGGGAACAACTTCCCTTTTTGATGGTAATAGGGTATCAAAGGATGATATAAGGGTTGAAAGCTATGGTACTGTAGATGAAATGGGATCATTCCTAGGACTTGCAAAGAACTATGTAGAGGACAAGGAAATAAGGGATTTGATACAAAATATACAAAACAAACTATTTACAGTAGCTACAAATCTAGCAACTGAAAATGCTGATAATGTAAAACATCATATTGTTGAAGAGGATATTAAGGACTTAGAAGATATTATAGATAAATATATGGGACTTTTAAATAACCCTACAGGCTTTATTGTACCTGGATCCAACATCAAATCTGCATATTTACATGTTGCTAGGACAGTTTGTCGTAGGGCTGAGAGAAGGATTATTTCACTTACAGGAGTAGCAGTAGTTGATCCATTAGTTGTAAAATATGTTAATAGATTATCAGACGCTATTTATGCAATAGCAAGATATTTGGAAGAAGATCAAGTTAAAGTACAGTATTAAATCATTGAATCTCACCTGGAAAGCTTAATGATAGTGTGGGGAAATATTTTTATGGGAGATTTCCAATAATATGTAGCTTTATTTTGGAATATGTTATACAATCAAAGTAGTAATAATTTATACCCAAGTTGAAAATATTTTAACAAAAAACTTAGTGCCCAATGCTATTTACAGGTGATGAATATGATAAATAAAGAAGAGATGATTAATGAAACCTCAAACTTTAATAGATTTGGCATACTAAACTATGATGTAATAGATGGTATGGCAGATTGGGTTCGCGTT
Source organism: uncultured Tissierella sp. (assembly GCA_964532845.1). Lineage (GTDB taxonomy): Bacteria > Bacillota > Clostridia > Tissierellales > Tissierellaceae > Tissierella_B. The sequence goes on along the minus strand of CAZHLF010000017.1, from coordinate 1,120 downwards.
GTTGATAGATGTGGTACTATTATCTTTGCAAATCGTGCTATGAGAAATGCTCTAGGCGAAGATATTATTGGAATGGAATGTTATAAGGCGCATTGTAAGGAAAAGAGATGTAACTTTTGTATAACTAACAGGAGTATAGTCACTGGTGAAATAATGCAAAAGGAAGAAGTCATTAACGACAGATATTATTCTGTTAAAAGTTCTCCCGTTAGAAATCCTAATGGAGAAATCAGTGCTGCAGTAGAAGTTTTTAGAGATGTAACTAGAGAACGGAAGCTGGAGTTAGAGCTTATAGACAGAAATAAAAAGATGCGTAAAGATCTCCAATTTGCCAAGAGAATTCAAGAGAGAATTCTTCCTAAGAAGGGAAATATTGAAAACATCTCAATAGATTATATTTATAAGGCTTCAGAGATGCTTAGTGGAGATATGTTTGACATATTCTATATTGATGAAGAAAACATTGGTATCTATATAAGCGATGTTGCTGGTCATGGAATTGCAGCATCTATGATGACTATGTTTATCAGACAAACTATGAGAGCAATCAAAGATGACATATTAAGTCCATCTATGGTATTAACTGAACTTCATAGAAGATTTTGCTTATTAAGTCTTGAACCAGACAAATACTTCACCATATTTTATGGTGTATATAATAAGGTTAAACACACTTTTAAATATTCAAATGCAGGACACAACTGTGTTCCTGTTAAGTTTAATGAAGGTAGTCAGGAGCTTTTAGAAATAAAAGGATACCCTATTGCACTGCTCTTTGATACTATTGTTTATGAGGAGGGAATGTCCCAGCTTTGTAAGGGAGATAAAATCCTTCTATATACAGATGGAATCACAGAGGCAAAGGACCATAATGGGGTTGAATTTGGAGTACAAGGTATTTTAGATACCATTAGCACTAATCCAAATAATCTTTTGGAGGATATTGAGAATAAGTATATATACCATAGCTGGGGCGAGCAAGATGATGATTATGCCTTGGTTCTTGTGGAAGTCTTTAAATAAACCTAGAATCTAATTCTAGGTTTTTTATACATAAATAAAAGTATTAGATAGTTGCAAAATGTAATTTTAAAGATATCCACAAATAACAAAAGAAGAA
>CAZHLF010000016.1:0-19982 GCA_964532845.1 uncultured Tissierella sp. | reverse complement strand
GGAGGGATATCATGAATCATATATATATTGATGGAAACAGTTTGACATTAGAACAATTTATCCAAGTTACAAGAAACCACGCAGCTGTAGAGTTAACGGCTGAATCAATCGAGAAAGTAAATAAGGCGAGAGCCCTTGTAGATAGATATGTTGAAGAGGGAAAGGTTGTTTATGGTATAACAACAGGATTTGGTAAATTCTCTGATGTTACTATTACAGGTGATGAAACAGTAAAATTACAAAGAAACCTTATCATAAGTCATGCTTGTGGAGTTGGCAATTCTCTTGATGAAGAAATAGTTAGAGGAATTATGCTTCTTAGAGCAAATGCATTAGCTAAAGGATATTCAGGTATAAGATTATCAACACTACAAACGCTTATTGAAATGCTAAATAAAGGGGTACATCCAATAGTTCCTGAAAAAGGTTCATTAGGCTCAAGTGGAGACTTGGCACCTTTAGCACATATGGTTTTAACAATGATTGGTGAAGGTGAAGCTATTTACAAAGGAGAGAAAATGTCTGGTAAAGATGCTATGACTAAGGCGGGTATTCCAGTTATAGAGCTTACTTCAAAAGAAGGTCTTGCATTAATCAATGGTACTCAAGTTATGACTTCAGTAGGAGCTCATACAGTATATGATGCAATTAATTTAAGTAAGACTGCAGATATAGCAGCAGCCCTTACAGCAGAAGCCCTTAATGGAATAACTGATGCATTTGATCATAAGGTTCATATGGTTAGAGGACAGGAAGGCCAAATAAATACTGCAAAGAATATGCTGGATATATTAGCTGGGAGCAAGAATACAACTAAGCAAGGGGAATTAAGAGTTCAAGATGCTTATTCCTTAAGATGTATACCTCAAATTCATGGTGCATCAAAGGATTGTTTTAAATTTGTTAAGGAAAAAGTAGAAAATGAAATTAATGCTGCAACAGATAATCCACTAATTTTCGTAGATGAAGAGCAAGTAATTTCAGGAGGAAACTTCCATGGGCAACCAATGGCACTTCCATTTGACTTCTTAGGAATTGGTTTGGCAGAACTTGCTAACTCATCAGAAAGAAGATTAGAAAGACTTGTTAATCCATCACTAAGTAATGGTTTACCAGCATTCTTAACTAAGAATGGTGGAGTAAACTCAGGATTTATGATAGTTCAATATGCTGCAGCAGCACTAGTATCAGAAAATAAGGTACTTGCACATCCAGCAAGTGTAGACTCCATACCATCATCAGCAAACCAAGAAGACCATGTATCTATGGGAACTATTGCTGCAAGAAAAGCAAGAGAAATCATGCAAAACGCTAGAAAAGTAATCGCTATGGAGATATTGGGAGCTTGTCAAGGAATTGACTTAAGAGGAAATAAAGGTCTTGGTCTAGGAACTGAAGTTGCTTACAATATAGTTAGAGAACAACTTTCTACAATAGAGGAAGATAGAGTAATGTACGTTGAAATCAACAAATGTGAAGATATTGTAAAATCAAATATAATTGTTGCCAAGGTAGAAGAAAAAATAGGTAACCTTCTGTAATTAAAAATTAAGAATAAAGAATTTAAACTAAATAATAAGATTTAATAATGAAAGCCTAAAAAATCTTAATCAATAATTATTGATTAAGAATAGTAATAAGTGATATATTAGATGCATCCGAATAACGGTTGCATCTTTTTTTCTTTTAAGGGTAATAAATAATATGAGAAATGTACATACAGGAGGTTACAATGGAGGATTATATCAAAGATGTAATTAAGTTAACTAATTTAAATCAAAATAAACCATTGAATGAAATCGTTTATGAAGGTTTAAGAACAGCGATTATAAGGGGAATTATTCCTGTTGGTGATAGAATAAAGGAAATCGAATATGCTGAAAGGATGAATATTAGTAGAACCCCAATTAGGGATGCTATAAAGCGTATCCAGGATGAAGGTTTGTTAGAATATGTCCCTCATTACGGAGTTATTGTAAAGAGAATATCTGCAGCAGATGCTGAGGAAATTTTTAAAATAAGAGTTGCATTGGAATCATTAGCTTTTATTAATGCTATGGAAATAATGACAGAAGAAGAGTTCAAAAGTATATATCATTTACTGGAACTTACTGACGAAGCTAATACAAGGCAAGATGTAGCAGCTGTAACCCAATATTTTACTGATTTCAATGATATGATTTATAGGTATGCCCGTATGCCAAGACTGGAAACTATAGTTTCTGCCATGAGACAGTACTTAGTTAGATTCAGGGATATATCTATGTCTGGAGATGATAGGAGAAGAAAGGCCTTAAATGAGCATTGGATGATTTATCAAAGTATGAAGGATAAGAAATCAGAGGAGATTCCGAAGCTCATTGAAGAACATCTAATGTATGCTAAAAAGTTCATAATAGAAGAAATAATTAAAGCTGAAAAAGCAGCTAATGAGAGAATTAATCAAGAAGTAAAAAATGAATGAGAAAAGGTCTATGATCCTTTTCTCATTCATTTTTTTGACTTAATTATTATTTAAATAGTGGAACGTATCCTGTAATTGCTGCTGCAGCAATGAATATTATAAATATTCCAGTTGCCCATTTAGCAGATTCCTTTTGCCATTCTCCCATATCTAGACCTGTTAGGTTTAGTAATAGGTAGATAAATGCTACTAGTGGACTTAATAGGTGGAAGGCCTGACCTAAAAGGGAAGCTGTACCAAGTTCCAATGCAGTGAATCCATATTGTACTCCAGCTTCTGCAAGTACTGGAAGTACCCCGTAGTAGAACGCATCGTTTGATAGGAAGAAGGTACCTGGTGCTGATAATAAAGCAACTATTAGGCCCCAGAATCTTCCAAAGCTTTCTGGGATAATGTTAGCTAAACTTAAAGCTAAAGCATCTGACATTCCTGATTGAGTAAATAGACCCATAAAGATACCTGCGCCTAATACAAGTATAACTACTTGAACTGCATCTCCTGCATTATCTTGTATTCTATTCTTTTGATCCTTCAAGGATTTGTAGTTAATAACTAAAGCCAATGCTGTACCTACTAAGAATAAGAATACTGATGGGAATGTACCCTTCATCAACATAAATATCAATACTGCAGTCATAATAAAGTTTATCCAAACCTTTTCAGGACGTTTTAATGCTAACTCTTCTTCAGAGCCTGGAGCAGTCAAGGCTTCAATATCAGCTCTTGATAGTGACTTAATACCAACTCTTTTTCTTTCCTTTAGACCTAAGTAGTATGAAACACCTAACATAAATATTATGGACCCAATCATACCTGGTACCAAAGCACGAAGAATTTCTTGTTCATTCACACCTAATACAGAGATAACTCTAGCAGTAGGTCCTCCCCAAGGAAGTAAGTTCATAATTGTATTCATCAATATGGTAATAACTCCAAGATTCATCATCTTTAAGCCAAGTTTTTTGTATATTGGAATAAAAGCTGTACAGACAATAAGTGTAGTAGTAGTACCATCTCCGTTAAGAGAAACCCCAGCTGCTACAACAGCTGTTGCAACTAATACCTTTACAGGGTCACCTTGAGCAAATTGAATCATAGTTTTTGTCAATGGGTCAAACATTCCTGCATTAAGCATTATTGCAAAGTATAAAATAGCGAATAATAACATAACTGCTGTTGTTGAAGTGCTCTTAATACCTGTTACTGCCCAATCCCCCAAGATAAGTATCTGATCTATAAGAGTAGGATTAGCAATTTCTTTTAATTCTGTAACCTGAGTAGTATACAGACCTAAAAATGATCCAATTGCTGCAAATATTAATGGAACTAGTATAAGTGCTGAAAATGGTGTTAATTTTTTCTTCATAATCAGAATCATGAATACGATGATCATTGACCAAGAAAGAATAGCAATCATTTGATTCACTCCTTTTTAATTTTGTAAGTTCAGTATAATTTATTAAATCGTTTTCAACAAGGTCTTAAGACCTAAAAGAACATCAAAAAAACATTTGATAGATAGTATAAGACTGTATGCTATTATTAGAAAATTGAAGAAAGGCTATATGTAATAATGGCAAATGTCAGAATTCAAGATAAAAAAAACAAGTAAAAAACATCTATTTTATGCTACCTAACTTATAATTAAATTAAGAAAATGCTTTCAAAAACAAATGAGGAGGTATGTATGGGATTTTTCAGCAGATTAAGAGGCAAATCTAAAGCACAAGACTCAGAAAAGCCAGGTGGGATCCATCCACAAGAAAGTGCAAAACTGCCTAGTGAACCAAAACTTAACGAAATTGAAGAAGTGAATTTCTACAGACCAATTACTTCTGAAGAGAAGGAATTAGTTTCAGTTATAAGTACTTCAATTGCTGCAGGAGATAATCCAAATTCGAAATTTAGAATAGTAGATATACAAGCGGTTGATACAGATAAAGAAATTGCAGCCGCAATTGTTGCTGCTTTTGCAGCAAATAATAATCCAAATTCACATTTCGTATTAAAGAGCATTGAAGAAGTAGTTAAGTAAACCTAATAAAAATAACTAAAGAAAGAAGGAAAGAAATGTTAAGAAAGTTTCGTATTGAGATCAATAACAAAGAGTATATAGTAAAGATGGAAGAGATTGGAGCACCACAAGTTTCATATCAAGCAGCACCAGCGCCTGCAGTTCAGGCGGCACCAGCCCCAATAGCTGCAGCTCCTGTAGCAGCACCGGCACCAACTCAACCTGCACCAACACCAGTAGCTAGTGGAGAAGGAAATACTATGAAGTCTCCAATGCCAGGAAATATTCTTGATGTATTTGTTAAAGTGGGAGATGTAATTGAAGAAGGACAGACATTATTGATTCTAGAAGCTATGAAAATGGAAAATGAGATTGTAGCACCTAAAGCGGGTACAGTTGCTGCAGTACATGTAACAAAAGGCACAGCAGCTAATGTAGGTGCTGAATTAGTAACAATTGCATAATTCAAAATAAAAGATAAAGACATATCACTAAGGAGGAAAACATTTGGACATTTTAATTGAAGGTATTCAATCTGTTTCTCTAGGACAGATTGTTATGATGCTTCTTGGAGCATTGTTAATATATTTAGGAATAAAGAAAGAATATGAACCTACACTTCTAATACCTATGGGATTGGGAGCTATATTAGTAAACTTCCCTAATTCAGGGATGGTAACACAAGCTGGAAGCACTACCCCAGGAGTATTGAACATACTATTTGATGCAGGGATATCAACTGAGTTATTCCCATTGTTAATATTTATAGGAATTGGTGCCATGATTGACTTTGGACCACTTCTACAAAATCCATTTATGCTTTTATTTGGAGCAGCAGCGCAGTTTGGAATATTCTTTACCATTATAGTGGCTGTAGCATTTGGGTTTACTTTACCTCAAGCAGCATCTATAGGTATTATTGGTGCGGCTGATGGACCTACATCTATCTTTGTAGCTAATGATTTGGCTCCTGAGCTTTTAGGACCAATTACTGTAGCGGCCTATTCTTATATGGCTTTAGTTCCAATTATTCAGCCTATAGCTATTAAGCTAGTTACTACCAAGAAGGAAAGAGGAATTAGAATGCATTATAAAGCTGCAAATGTATCTAAGCTTACTAAGATTCTATTTCCAATTATCATAATTATTTTAGCAGGATTTATAGCTCCAGCATCACTACCATTAGTAGGTTTCTTAATGTTTGGTAATCTTCTAAGAGAATGTGGAGTTTTAGAGAGATTAAGCCAATCTGCACAAAACGAGTTAGTTAACCTAGTTTCAATTCTATTAGGACTTACTATCTCAGTTAAGATGACTGCAGATCAATTCTTATCATGGCAAACTTTAATGATCATAGGATTTGGTCTTGTAGCATTTATAATGGATACCATAGGTGGAGTACTGTTTGCGAAATTACTAAACTTATTCCGTAAAGAAAAAATCAATCCAATGATTGGGGCGGCTGGGATTTCAGCATTCCCTATGTCTGCCCGTGTAATTCAAAGAATGGCTTCAGAAGAAGATAAACAAAACTTCGTACTAAACTACTCAATTGGAGCAAACGTGGCAGGGCAAATTGCATCAGTTATTGCTGGTGGATTAATTCTTGCTTACTTTGGATAAGAAATTTGGTTAGACCTTAGAAAGGGGTATATTATGAATGTAGATATGGATGCCTTAATGGGCGCTTTTGAAATATTAGGATTTGGTATGGGAGGAATATTTTTAGCTCTATTCATGCTATATTTAGCAAGTCTATTGCTTTTAAAATTATTACCGCCAAAATCTGAAGATTAATATAAATATTTTTACGGAAAGGAGAGATGGAATTTAGTGAAAACAGTTCGTTTTATGGATACAGTTTTAAGAGATTCTCAACAAAGTCTTATTGCTACTAGAATGTCATCTGAACAAATGGTTCCAATATTAGAGAAATTAGATGAAGCAGGATATTTTTCACTAGAGGTATGGGGTGGTGCTACCTTTGATGCTTGTTTAAGATATTTAAATGAAGATCCATGGGAAAGACTTAGAACTATAAGAAAGCATGTTAAAAAGACAAAATTGCAAATGCTTCTTAGAGGTCAAAATCTTTTAGGATATAAACATTATCCAGATGATGTAGTAGAGGCTTTTATTAAGAAATCCATTGAAAATGGAATAGATATTATAAGAGTTTTTGATGCCTTAAATGACCTTCGTAATTTGGAAGTATCAATGAAAGCTATAAAGAAATACAAGGGACATTGCCAAGCATGTATTTGTTATACAATAAGTGATATACACACTACTGAATATTATGTAAATCTTGTTAAGGAAATGGAGAAAATGGGGGCCGATTCAATTGCTCTTAAAGATATGGCAGGAATTTTAACACCTCAAAAAGCTTATGCCTTAACAAAAGCTATTAAAGAAGTGACTAAACTTCCTCTACAGGTTCATACACATTCAACAAGTGGAATTGCGCAAATGACCTATCTTAAAGCTGTAGAAGCAGGGGCAGATATTATAGATACTGCAATATCACCGTTTTCAGGTGGAACTAGCCAACCGGCTACTGAATCCATGGCATTAGCCCTTGAAGAATTAGGCTACAATACTGGTTTGAGATCCCAAAATCTTAAGTATATTGCTGAGTATTTTAAACCTATTAAAGAAGAATTTAGAAAGAATGGCTTATTAAATCCTAAAGTAATGGATGTAGTACCTGAAACTTTAACATATCAGGTACCTGGAGGAATGTTATCAAATTTATTGTCCCAACTAAAAGAAGCTAAGAAGGATGACCAATATGAAGATGTGCTTCGAGAAGTGCCAAAGGTTAGAGCCGAACTTGGATATCCTCCTTTAGTAACTCCACTATCTCAAATGGTTGGTACACAAGCATTGATGAACATAATTAGCGGCGAGAGATATAAAATGGTACCAAAGGAAATTAAGGATTATGTAAAGGGATTATATGGTAGATCCCCTGGTCCTATTTCAAAAGAGATGAAAGAAAAGATTATCGGGGATGATGAGGTATTAACTGTTCGCCCAGCTGATTTATTAAAACCTGAGATGAAAAAACTTAAAAAAGAACTAGGTGACTTAGCTGAATCAACAGAAGATGTGTTAACATATGCATTATTTCCTCAGTTAGGATTACCCTTCTTAAAGAAGAGAAAAGACCCATTCTATGATGTGCCAGTTCAAAATGTAGTTGTAAGCTTTTAATAAAAGTTAAGATAAAGGAGGGCATGTATTATGAATATTGTTAAAACAGGTATGGCTGGAACAATGGAATCTAGTGATATCAATATTATCATTGGACCTGGAGAAGGCGATAAGATTGAGATTGACCTACAAAGTGGAGTTGAAAAGCAATTCGGTAAGCAAATCAGAAATGTTATAGAAAATACCCTTAGAAGCAATGGTGTCACAAGTGCTATGGTTAAGGCAACAGATAAGGGTGCAATTGACTATGTAATTATAGCAAGAACTCAAGCTGCTCTGTTTAGAGCATGTGATTCCAATGATTATAAGTGGGGGGAGTGAATTAAATGAGTAGATTAAGAAGAACCATGATGTTTATACCTGGAAACAATCCTGCCATGATAACTGACGGACATATCTATGGCTCAGACTCAATCATGTTTGACTTAGAAGATGCCACTTCTTTAAAAGAAAAAGACGCAGCTAGATTTCTAGTGTATAACGCTTTAAAAACTATAGATTACGGTGATACTGAAATAGTTGTTAGAGTTAATGGATTGGATACTCCTTTTGGAAGACTTGATATCGAAGCTATGGTAGTTGCAGGAGTGGATGTAATAAGACTGCCAAAGACTGAAACTCCAGAGGATGTTGTTGAAGTAGATAATCTAATAACTGAGATAGAAGAAAGATATGGTATAGAAGTTGGTAGAACAAAGATGATGGCAGCAATTGAAGGGCCATTAGGGATTTTAAATGCATATAAGATTGCTACTGCAAGTAAGAGATTGGTAGCTATAGCAATTGGTGCAGAGGACTTTGTAACCAATATGAAAACAAATAGATCAGCATCAGGGGTTGAACTAGATGCTGCTAGGGGACAGATGCTATTAGCTGCAAGAGCTGCTGGCATAGATTGTCTGGATACAGTATATTCAAATGTTAATAACGATGAAGGCTTTATTGAAGAAGTTAAGCTAATTAAACAAATGGGTTTTGATGGGAAATCTGTTATTCACCCTAAGCAAATAAATATGGTAAATAAGGTTTATGCACCAACTGAAAAAGAAGTTAAGCATGCAATCAGAGTTCTTTTAGGAATAAAAGAAGCTGAAGCCAGAGGGTCAGGAGTTATTTCCGTTGACGGAAAGATGGTTGATGGTCCTATCGTTGATAGAGCAAGAAGAACTATTGAACTAGCAAAAGCTGCAGGAGTATACAAGGAGGAGGGTGATCTAATTGATTAAGAACGGAGTAGGAAGATTAATCCCTGAATATATCGAAGGATATGGAGAAGTTAAACCGTATGTTAGTCCTTTTAATCTAGAACCAACTGGATATAAAGGAGCTGCAAAGTTAAAAAGACCTATGCCTCATCAATCAAAACTTTTATCCTCTATAGAGGAAGCGGTTAAAGCCTCTGGTCTTAAAGATGGTATGACAATATCATTCCATCATCACTTTAGAAATGGTGATTACATTCTTAATATGGTAATGGAAGTAATTGCAAAGATGGGAATTAAAGATTTAAGAATTGCAGCTTCTTCCTTGACATCATGTCATGCACCCTTATTAGATCATATAAAAAATGGTGTAGTTACTGGGCTTGAAACCAGTGGACTTAGAGAGCCATTAGGAACAGCTATATCTCAAGGTTTATTAAAGAAACCTGCTGTTATCAGATCTCATGGTGGTAGAGCAAGAGCTATTGAATCAGGAGATGTTAAGATAGATGTAGCATTTTTAGGAGTTCCTTCCTGTGACGAATACGGAAATGCTAATGGTTATACGGGAAAATCTGCTTGTGGTTCCTTAGGATATGCTATGGTAGATGCTAAGTATGCTGATCAAGTTGTATTAATTACTGATAACCTTGTTGAATATCCATGTTTACCTGCTAGTATAAACCAAACTCAAGTAGACCATGTTGTCTTAGTAGATTCAATTGGAGATCCAAAGGGAATTGTATCAGGAGCTATCAGAAATACAACTAATCCAAGAGACATATTAATAGCTGAAAATGCTGTTAAGGCAATATTAGCATCAGGTTACTTCAAAGAAGGTTTCTCATATCAAACAGGTGCTGCAGGTTCATCCTTGGCAGTAACAGCAATATTAAGAGAACACATGATTGAGAAAAATATTAAGGGAAGCTTTGGATTAGGCGGAATCACAGCTCAATTAGTACAATTATTAGAAGAAGGTTTGATGGGTAGTCTATTTGATACTCAATCCTTCGATTTAGTTGCTGCAGAGTCAATTGGCAAGAACCTTAAACATGTTGAAATAGATGCATCCTTCTATGCTAATCCTCATAATGCAGGTCCAGCTGTTAATAAGCTTGATATAGTTATGCTAGGTGCTTTGGAAATAGATACTGATTTCAATGTAAATGTTATTTCTGGTTCAGATGGAGTAATCAGCCAGGCTTCTGGTGGACACTCAGATACAGCAGCAGGTGCTAAGATGTCAGTAATATTAGCACCATTAATGAGAGCAAGAATTCCAATAATAGTTGATAAGGTTACAACTGTTGTTACTCCTGGAGAAACAATAGATGTAGTTGTTACTGATTATGGTATAGCTGTAAATCCATTAAGACAAGACTTAATCCATAACTTCAAAAAGGCTAATTTACCTGTATACACAATCCAAGAACTTCAAGCAAAGGCCGAAAAATTGACAGGTAAACCTGAGACTATTGAATTTGGTGAAAAAGTAGTAGCTGTTGTAGAATACAGAGACGGAACAGTAATAGATGTAATTAGACAAGTTAAGTAATGATAAAGCTGGAAAGTACTTTGAAAATATAACATAAATATTAAATTATTCGCACCAAAATTAAAATGTTTTGGTGCTTGATTTTTTGACTTATTTAGCATTTTGACATCTAAAGTCTTTACTACTGGAGTACCTAGAATTTGAAATTTGCATTCATTTTAATTTCGTTTATAATATAAATAAGATTTTATTTATATTATTAGAATTGAGAATAAGTTTAACTTATATAAATGATCTAATATAAACTTTTTAATTTAAATATCATTTTCCTATGTTAGTACTTATAATAAACATAAGTTTTTAAATACTAGTTGAGATATTGTGTATAGAAAAAGGAGGAAAGGTGGTTATTATGAATCTTAAAGAACAATTATATGTATGTACTTTGGCAGATATAGGGAATATGTCAAAAGCTGCTGAAAAACTATATATATCACAACCTGCATTAAGCTTATATATAAATAACCTTCAAAAGGAGTTAGGGGTTCAATTGTTTATAAGGAAAAATAATAATTATTCCCTGACTTATATAGGAGAAAAATACGTTGAAAAAGCTAAAAAAATGCTCCAATTGGAAAGTGACTTTAACCTGGAATTAAGTAATTTAGTGGAAGGAATCATTGGAAGGTTAAGAATTGGTGTACAGTCAATCAGGTCTCCATATATTGTTCCTGATATTGCTTCCTATTTTAGAGAAAATTATCCTAATATCGAAATAATATTTAGTGAAGCAAATATTGAAATACTTGAAAATATGATTTCTAATAATTTGGTTGATTTAATAATTTATACAACAATTGAAAGAAAGGAAGAACTTGATTATATACATATTTTTGATGATCCTATCCTAGTCACTGTAAACTCCAACAGCGAGTTAAGAAGAAAAGGAAAATGGATTGATAATGGCCAATTCCAATATATTGATATACGTGAGTTAGAAAATGAAACCTTTATACTGCCGCAGTCGAATCAAAGTTTAAGAGAAATCTGTGAAGCCTTATTTAAAAATGAAAAGTTTAAGCCTAAAAAGATTATTGAGTTAAGAAGTATTGAAACCATAGTGAAACTTATTTCAAATGATTTTGGTATAGGCTTTAATAGATTAAGCTACAGCAAAAATATGTCCTATATAAAAAATATTAATTATTTGAATATAAAACAAAATGGGCTAAATTCTGAATTTGTAATTGCATACACAAAAGAATGTAACGAAATAAGTAATTTTCATAATATGATGCTATCCATTAAAGAGATACTTTGTAGAAGTGTATAAGAGATACCATGGGGTCTTAAAAAATCCTCATGGTATTTCTTTTTTAAGAAAGTTTAAGAAATTCTTATATGAATTATAAATTATTTAAATTGGCTAATATTCTGAATTAAATGTATACTCTTAAGAAAAGTAGTAGCTATTATCCTAAGTGGGAAATCGATTTTATTTGATTATTTTGAAGGTTGAATTGTACCACATGTTTTTCTAAGAAGTAAAAAATTATTAGAAGGGTGGTGTAAAGAAAGAGCCGAGATATTGCTCATCTGAAAAAATTTCACAAGCAATTATAGTAGAGAGAGGAAGGATATCATGGAAAAAACGAAAAAAGCTTTTAAGGCACCACATTCATATGTAATAGTAATAGGATTACTTCTATTCGTTTCATTACTTACATATATCATACCAGCTGGACAGTATGAAAGATTTAAAACAGAGACTGGAACTACTATGGTAGATGAAAACTCATATCAAAATGTAGAACAAAGCCCTGTTGGACCTTGGCTGATTCCAACTAAAATAATGGAAGGCTTAGAGGGTAGAGCGGATATAATATTCCCACTTTTAGTTATAGGGGGAGCTTTTGAGGTAGTTATTTCAACAGGAATGTTTCATGCATACACAGGAAAATTAGCAAAGGCAAGTGCTGGGAAAGAAAAATTCTTTATACCTGCAATAGTTCTGATTTTTGCAGTCATTGGTATTACTCAGTCTACTAATAAATTTATTGGCTTTGCACCTTTAGGTGTAATGTTGGCAGCTACATTTGGTTATGATGCTATTGTTGGAGTTGCTATGGTTCTATTAGGTGTAGGTATAGGATTCTCTACAGGAATCTTGGCTCCTACAACAGCTTTAGCACAAGAAATGGCTGGATTGACTGCTTACTCCGGTATGTGGCTAAGAATAGTTAGCTTTATAGTTTTTTATATAGTAACAACATGGTATATTACTAGATATGCTGAAAAAGTTAGATTGGATCCTTCAAAAAGTGTAGTATATGGAGTAGAAGGTATAATGAAATTTGATTCCGCTTCAGAAGATAGCAATGTTGTTGTTAATTCTAAACATCCATTTGTTCTTGCTGTATTTGTAATTTCTTTTGTAATATTAATGTATGGTGCTGTTAAGTTCGGCTGGGGATTAACAGAAACTGCCATAGTTTTACTATGGATGGCTATAGCATGCGGATTTGTGTATGGTTATGGTCCAAGTGCCATTGCTAAGAATTTTGTAAAAGGTGCTAAGGGAATGACTTCAGCAGCCTTTATAGTAGGTTTAGGAGCAACTGTGGCAGTTATACTAGATGATGGTAAAATACTAGATACTGTAGTAATGTACTTTGCTAATGGCTTGAATTCTATTCCAAATTTATTAAAGGGACCAGCCATGTATATAATAAATATTATAGTAAATGGATTTGTAACATCTGGAACAGGACAAGCGGCAGTTGTAATGCCTGTATTGGTACCAGTAGCAGATTTATCAGGTATATCTAGACAATTAACTGTACTTGCTTATAAATTTGGAGATGGCTTCTGTAATTATGTATTACCACATGCATCTGCTTTAATGGGATTCTTAGGAGCTACTGGAGTGCCATATGATAAATGGATGAAGTTTATGGGAAAACTATTTGGATTTTGGGTTCTAGCAGGTTCTATAATATTAACAATTGGCTATGTAATAGGGTACTAGAAAGGAGAGAATATGAAAGAAAAGTTATTTCGATGTATAGATTCTCTTAAAGATGAACTTATTGAAATGTCAGATTATATATTTGATAATCCAGAAGTAGGATTGGAAGAATATAAAGCATGTAATCTGTTATCTGATTATTTAGAGAAAAATGGGTATAGAGTTGAAAGAGGTATTGGAGGTCTTGAAACAGCTTTTAGAGCTGTATACGAGAAAGGTTCAGGTGGACCATCATTTGGCCTTCTATGTGAATATGATGCTTTAGATAAACTGGGTCATGCTTGTGGACATCATGCCCAAGGACCAGCTATTCTAGGGGCTGCTATTGCTCTTAAGGAGTTAGATACAGACAAACCATTTAAGGTAGTTGTATATGGAACTCCTGCAGAGGAAACGGTAGGCGGAAAGATAATAATGCTAAGAAATGGTTGTTTTAAAGATATTGATGTTGCATTAATGATGCATTTAAGTCCTGAAACGTGTGTGGACATAAAGAGCATGGCACTATCAAAATATAAAGTAACCTATAAAGGCAAGGCAGCTCATGCAGCTTTAAAACCGGATGCTGGTAGAAGTGCCTTTGACGCTCTCCTTTTATCCTTTCAAGGTATTGAATTTTTACGAGAGCATGTCAAAGAAGACACTAGAATGCATTATACAGTATTAGACGCTGGTGGAGCAGCAAATGCAGTACCTTCTCAAGCAATAGGAAGTTATTATGTAAGAAGTTATAATACTGATTATTTAAAACATGTAAATGATAGATTTATTGATGTTTTAAAAGGTGCAGCAATGATGACTGGTACTACAGTGGAGATAGTACTTGAAAAAGAGGTATTTAGTAAAGTACCTGTTTTATCGCTAAACGATTTAGTAATGGAGAATGCTGAGTTTGTAGGTGCACCAGAGATAAGTAAACCAAGAGAGAAGACAGGTTCAACTGATTTTGGAAATGTAATGTATACTGTGCCTGGAACTGCTATCAGAATGCACTTTGTTCCACCAGGAACAAGTTCTCATTCACAGGAATATCTGGATTATGCTAAAACTGATAAAGCATATGATGGGATTATTTATTCAGCAAAAATATTATCTGGAACCTGTTATGACTTGCTAACGGATGAAAATTTATTTAAATCTATTCAAAATGAATTTAAAGCAAATCTTGAATCATCTAAAAAAATCTAATGAAGGGGAGGAAAGACTATCATTATGGTTTTTCCTTCTTTTTATTATCAAGACATAAAGAGAGGCAAAAGATATGTATAACTTTATAATTACATTAGTAATTGGAGCGCTTGTTGGATATTTTTTTTTCAAATTGAAGGTTCCTGGTGGTATGATGGTTGGGGCTATAGTTGGAGTTTCAATATTTAATATTATTACAGAACTTGCTTATGTTCCTGTAGAAGGAAAAATTGTTGCTCAAATAATAGCAGGTGCATTTATAGGGGCAGGCTTGGAAAAGACAGACATTAAAAGGCTGAGGAATATCTTTAAACCGACTGCAATAATATTGTTTTCACTACTAATTCTTAATCTAGTTGTAGGATTCATAATATATTATACTAGTCCATTGGATTTAGTGACATCACTTATGTCTGCAATACCTGGTGGAATGAGTGACACACCGATTATCAGTGAAGAGATGGGGGCTGATTCTGCTAAAGTAGCAGTAATGCAGTTTATTAGAATGGTATTTGGGATAGGAGTTTTCCCAACCATGATCACAAGCCTATCAGAATCGAAGTATTATAAAGATGATCAAGCCAAAAGTGAATCCTACAAGAGAAAAACTGTAGTGGACAACAGTTGGAATAACTTAGTACTTACTCTCATTGTTGCTTCAATCTTTGGAATTGTTGGCAGATTAACTGGAATACCTGCCGGGACATTAGTTTTCTCAATGATAGGTGTCATAATATTGAAATTATCCATTAATAAGGCCTATTTACCCAAATGGATCAGACGTTTAGCTCAAGTATTATCAGGAACCTATGTTGGCAGTAGTATAGTAGCTAATGATTTACTAGAGATGAGGTTTTTAATAGGACCTGCAATAGTTTTGATTTTAGGATATGCAATGGTATGTATATTTGTTGGAGCATTTCTACATAATAAGTTCAATATGCCAATAAAGGATGCTATGTTGGCATGTACTCCTGCTGGAGCATCTGATATGGCATTGATTGCAGCTGATATCGGAGTAGATAGTGCAGATGTTATAGTAATACAAGTTATTAGAATGGTATTTGTAATTTCAATATTCCCACAGATTATTACAATTATAGTTGGCTTAGTAGGATAAAACCTAACTAAACAATATATAGGTAATAACAGCTTGCATTTAACAAAATAAATAATATAGGAAACAAGATGCAACTAGTTACTAAAAAATTCTGCATCTTGTTTCCTGTTTAATTTGTAGATGTTATTCTTGCTTCAAATTTGATTTTATAAAAAATCTTCCGAAGGAAAGAATATTAAATTATGTTCTTGAAATATTTGCAAAATTGAACTAGACTCCTGAATTTACAAGATAAATTATACTGTTATTAAAGGAGTCTAACTTACTTTTGCAATTGAGTTACTATTAATCTTCTTCTGTATTTTCTACTATTATATCAATATTTATTGGAACAACAGCCTCCAGCATTGCTGAAACTCCACAATATTTTTCATGAGAAAGATCAATTGCTCTTTTTAACTTTTCATAAGGAAGATCTTTTCCTTTAAATTTTAAAACAAGGTTTATATAATTATAAATCTTAGGGTCTTCATCTCTAGCTTCTGCTTCCATTTCTACATTTAGCTCATCAATTTCCAGCTTCATTTTTTTATACATAGTCATAATATCAAAACCCATGCAACCTACCAAAGCAGATAATAGAAGTGCCTTTGGTCTAGGACCTAAATTGTTTCCTCCATTTTCTTCACTTGAGTCTGTAATTATAGTATGACCATTGATATTAGTGGCAAAGGCCATATTCCCAATTTGCTTTGCATTTAAAACTACTTTGGACAATTAAATTCCTCCTTTGTTAATACATATCTTCACAGCTGAGAAGTCTACAGTTTATACTATCTTTTAGAACTTCTCTAGCTTTCTCCATATTATCAACTCTAATAATTATGATTACCTTATTGTTATTGATAGGAAGACAAGAATAAGTATACTCTATTGAAATATCATTTGTTGCTAGCTCTCTTATGGCATTTAGCATTGAACCTTTTTTATCATCTATTTCAAGACCTAAAACTTCAGTCTGTTGAACTGCAAAAGAAGCTTCTTTAAGCTTTTCAACGGCCTCCTGAGGTTTATCCAATATAAGTCTTAAAATTCCATAGTCTGATGTTTCAGCTACTGATATGGACTTTAAATTGATGTCATTTTCATAAAGTAATTCAAGGACCTTTTCAAGTCTCCCTGGCTTATTTTCCAAAAATACCGATACCTGGCTAATCATTTTGCACCTCCTAATAGTTTCTCCTATCTATTACCCTTTTAGCCTTGCCTTCACTCCTTGGAATTGATTTTGGCTCCACAAGAGTTACCTTTGCGCTAATTTGAAGGACAGATGACAGTCTTTGTTTAATGGTATTTGAAAGGCTTTCAAGGTTCTTAATTTTATCAGAGAAGAGATTATCAGTAACTTCAACTTGAACTTCCAGACAATCAAGAGTTCCTTCTCTTGTAATTATCAACTGATAGTGAGGCTCAAGTTCGCCTATTTGCAACAATACATCCTCAATTTGAGAAGGGAACACATTGACACCTCTTATGATAATCATATCATCAGATCTGCCCATTAACCTCTCCATTCTTACATGAGTTCTACCACATTGACACGCCTCATTGTGTAAAACCGTTAAATCCCTTGTTCTATATCTAAGAAGAGGCATACCCTCTTTGGTAATATTGGTAAATACCAACTCTCCCATGGTACCATAAGGAAGGGGCTCTAAAGTTATTGGATCTACTACTTCAGGTAAAAAATGATCCTCCCATATATGCATGCCATTCTTATAGCTGCATTCAGACGCAACACCTGGTCCATTGATTTCAGATAATCCATATATGTTGTGAGCGCTTATATGTAGCTTTTTCTCAATCTCATTTCTCATACTTTCAGACCATGGTTCAGCACCGAAGATACCTGATTTCAAATTTAAGTCTTCAGGAGAAATCCCTTCATCCTTCATGGCATCTGCAAGATAGAGAGCATAGGAAGGAGTACATGCCAGAAAGGTAGTATGAAAGTCCTTCATAAGCATTATCTGACGATCAGTATTACCTGAAGAAATAGGAATTGTAGAAGCTCCAAGACGTTCTGCTCCATAGTGTAGGCCTAAGCCTCCTGTAAACAAACCATATCCATATGCAATTTGAATTACAGAACTGGAGCTTCCTCCTGCGGCAACTATACTTCTTGCACAAACCTCTGCCCAGTTATTGATATCTTCTCTGGTATAGGCAACTACAGTAGGCTTGCCAGTAGTTCCAGAAGAAGCATGTAGTCTTACAATCTGACTTAAATCTGTAGCTAATAGGCCATAAGGATAATTATCACGAAGATCCTGCTTTATTGTAAATGGAAGCTTGTGGAGGTCTTGGATACTTTTTATATCCTCAGGATAAAGACCGGCTTCCTGAAATTTATCTCTATAGAAGGGTACATTGTGATAAATCCTTCTTAACATCTTTGAAAGTCTGTCATTTTGAATGAAGGTTAATTCATCCCTTGAAATTTTTTCTATTCTTTCGTTCCAGTACATGTTAACACTCCTATACCAGCTCCATACCAAGTTTTAATGCCTTCAGATTTAACTCTACTGTATGTGGCTTTACGTTATTTTCAATTATTCTATTCCAATTTATTGATGAAAGATTCATAAGTTTTATTATAGCTCCAAGTAGGATTACATTCATTACCTTGCTATTTCCAAGTTCTGTTGCCTTTCCAGCTGCATCCATTATCTTTACATCTGCCTTATTTTTTAATTCATTTAAGATTTCTTTGCTATATTCAACTTTTCCAGATAGGACAGATAAAGGCTTGATTTCGAAATCATTCACTACAACCTTACCTTGGGGTTTTAAATATTCAAGATATCTTATAGCTTCCATCTTTTCAAAGGAAATTAACAGGTCAGCATCACCAAGTTCAATAACAGGAGAATCAACATCCTGCCCATATCTAATATGTGAAGTAACAGTTCCACCTCTTTGGCTCATGCCGTGGATTTCACTCATTTTTACATCGTAGCCTGCATCCATTAAGCCAAGAGTCAATAATTTGCTGGCAAGAATGGTTCCCTGGCCTCCCACACCTGATAATATTATACTTTTTATCATTATATCCCCACCCTTTCAATAGCTGATGTTGGACAGACCTGTGCACAAACACTGCATCCCACACAAGTGTTAAGATCTATTCTTGATATCCCAATATCTGAAAGATATTCTATAGCAGGGCATCCAACATTGCTACACTGCTTACATCCTATACATAAGTTTTCATCCACCTGGTACTTGGATGTAAATGCATCAGGGAATTCCTCTTTATCTTCTAAGGTGAATTTCTTTAGGGCACATGGCCATCTTGTAATAATTACTGAAGGATCTTCTATAGATAAGGCCCAGTCAATGGCTTCTCCCATTTTATCCAGTTGATTTGGATCAATCAATTTAACATGTTTTATCCCACATGCTCGAACCAAGGCTTCAATATCCAGAGATTCTGTAATTTCGCCTTTTAGAGTATAACCTGAGCCAGGGTTTTCCTGATGACCAGTCATACCTGTAATTCTATTGTCCAGTATTATATTTATTGTATTTCCTTTATTATAGGTGGTGCTTAATAATCCATTAATTCCTGTATGGAAGAAGGTGGAGTCTCCTTGAATAGCAATTACTCTCTTTTTATTAGAATCCTTTAAATCAAATATTCTCTGAGCTCCATGAGCAACCCCAAATGCACTACCCATGTCAAATGTAACATCAATAGCATCATATGGGTCACTTACTCCAAGGGTATAACAGCCAATATCCCCTACTATCATAACATCTTCTCGTCTACCAACCTCATAGAAAAAGCCTCTGTGTGGACATCCAGCACAAAGTGCAGGTGGTCTTGGAACAGAAAGAGATTTATTGTATTTAATGCCTTCTTTTTCATGGCCTTCAATTGATTTTCTAAGTACATCTGGAGTTAATTCTCCATAGGAAGGGAATACATCTTTCCCATGGCAATCAAAACCCAACATTCTTACTCTTTCCTCAATAATAGGGTCATTTTCTTCTATGATATATAGTTTTTCAACTCCAGATGCAAATTCCTTAATCTTTTCATCCGGCATAGGGTATGTAAAGCCTAATTTTAAATATGAAGCACTGTTTCCAAATACTGCTCTCGCATAGTGATAGCACATACCAGATGAGATAACACCGATTTTCTTATCATTCCATTTAATGAAGTTAAGGTCAGTTTCATTGGAAAAGACTTTCAATCTTTCAAGTCTTTCCTCAACCTTTACCCTCATCTTAATGGCATAGCCTG
>CAZHLF010000015.1:19556-20312 GCA_964532845.1 uncultured Tissierella sp. | reverse complement strand
TAAAAAGTAAGTTCAATATGTCTTTGGAAAGTAATTCTTCATGCGATTTCCGTGTGCAGCAAATGGATATATCTTTACAAATACCAATACAGAAAAGGTAAAGGTTGATGTAAAGAAAGTTTGGGTAGGTCCAGCCTCAAGTGCAACCTTTAACCTATTTGCAGATGGAGAACCTACAGGAAAGACTCTAGTATTATCAGGTCAAACAACAACAGGAAGTTTCGACAGTCTAGACAAATATAACCCTAATGGAAGTGAGATAGTCTACACTGTAACAGAAAATTCAATTCCAAATTACAATACAGGAGTAAGTGGAAGTGCAGCAAAAGGATATATCTTTACAAACACTAACACAGAAAAGGTAAAAGTTGATGTAGAAAAAATCTGGGTAGGTCCAGCCTCAAGTGCAACCTTTAACCTATTTGCAGATGGAGAACCTACAGGAAAGACTCTAGTATTATCAGGTCAAACAACAACAGGAAGTTTCGACAGTCTAGACAAATATAACCCTAATGGAAGTGAGATAGTCTACACTGTAACAGAAAATGCAATAGCTAACTACAACACAGGAGTAAGTGGAAGTGCAGCAAATGGATATATCTTTACAAATACTAACACAGAAAAGGTAGATATCCCAGTTAGAAAGGTTTGGGTAGGTGGAGAAGGTCCAAGACCAGATATTACCATCAGACTATTAGCTAACGGAGAAGAAGTAGATAAGGTAGTATTAGTAGATGGTGAAACAAGTTATACCTT
>CAZHLF010000015.1:11511-19456 GCA_964532845.1 uncultured Tissierella sp. | reverse complement strand
AAGCAAAATATGATGGAAATGATCTAATTGAATACACCATAGAAGAAGATGATGTACTCGGATATAGCAAGGCAATAAATGGATTCACAGTAACTAATACAAGTACAGCTACAGTAGATATTCCAGTTAATAAAGTATGGATAGGTGGAGAAGGTCCAAGACCAGATATTACCATCAGACTATTAGGTGACGGAGAAGAAGTAGATAAGGTAGTATTAGTAGATGGTGAAACAAGTTATACCTTTACAGGCAAAGCAAAATATGATGGAAATGATCTAATTGAATACACCATAGAAGAAGATGATGTGATAGGCTACAGAAAAGATATAGATGAAAATGTCATAACTAACACCTATTCACCTGGTAAAACAAATATTGAAGCTAGAAAGATCTGGGAAGGTGGACCAACATCTAGTCATATAGCAGTTCCTCTAGAACTATATCGAGAAAGTGAAAATGTAGACAGAGAATTAGTAAATGTAGACCCAGTAATAACTGGAGAAGCGCCAGTATTCACATATACTTGGTCTGAACTAGATACAACTGATAGTTTAGGAGCAGAATTCACTTATGAAGTAGAAGAAAACCCTGCTGACATACCAGTTGGTTTCAGGTCCGATAAAGACGGAATGGATATCTTTAACAGATATATCCCAGATAAGGATGATATGGTAGCAAGTAAGATTTGGGATGGCGGACCGGAAGAAGATCATGTAGCAGTAACTCTATATCTATATAGAGAAAGTGAAAATGTAGACAGAGAATTAGTAGAAATGGATCCAGTAATAACTGGTGAAGCACCTGAATTCACATACACTTGGTCAGGATTACCAATGCAAGATTCACTTGGAGATGAATTCATTTATACTGTAGAAGAAGAAGTGGAAGAAATTCCTGAAAACTACAATTCATCAATTGATAAATTAACAGTAACCAACACTTATATTCCTCCACAAACATGGACTGGAAGAATAAGAATTATCAAATCTGTTGTTATGGGACTTGATAATCTAGAAAGAGCTCAACTAGCCGCAGCTGCCTTAAATAGATTATTTGAAGGTGGAGCCTTATCTGATCCATTAGTATTAGCTGAAGGAGTAGACCAAGATCAAATAGACTTAACTCAAGCAATAGTTGATGAATTACCTGGAACGAACGCAAGAGTATTTGGTAATGAGTTAATAGGTATAGCACAAGAATTATTAGATGAACCAGTAATTCCAACTATTCCAGAAACACTTGAACTTGTACCTCTACCAGCAGAACCAGAAGTTCCAGTGGAACCAGAAGTTCCAGCAGAACCAGAAGTTCCAGTAGAACCAGAAGTTCCAGTAGAGCCAGAAGTTCCAGAGGAACCAGAAGTTCAACAAGTAGCAGCATTAACGATGATTCTTTATACAGCTGATATAGAAATAGATTTAGACGATGAAGAAGTAATTGAAGAACCTCTATTACCAGCTGAAGAAGAGTTACCTGAAGCAGTAATCGAAGAAGAAGAAGTTGAAGAAGAACTATCTGAGAATCCAGAAAACTCAGAAAATCCAGCAGAAGAATCAACTGGTGGATCTGATGATGAAATAGTATCAGAAGAAGATCCGAATGTTGAAGAACCTATTACTGAAGTGCCAGCAGTTGAAGAACCAGCACAAATAATGTTACTAGAACCATTTGAAATAGAAGAAATTAAGGCTATGATGTTAGTAGTAGAAGATCTTCTAGATATGGATCCAATTGACCTAGAAGGATTTACCTTCAATCTATACAAAGCAGAAGATAATACTCTAATTGCAACTGCAATAACAAACTCAGAAGGGTTTGCTGAATTTAATATAGATTTATTAGAAGGTAATTATGTAATTAAAGAAGTTGAAAAAGAAGGCTTAGACTTTATAAGCATAATTGAAGGTCAACAAGGAAGCTATAGCTTCTACTTTGGAGAAGAAGTAGCTGATGGAGAAGGATTCTTAGAACTAAATGTTATCAATGTTATAACTGAAGTACCTGAAGAACCAGATCCAACTGGTAGAATTACTGTAGTTAAGGTTGATGAAAGAACTGGAAGAAGACTAGCAAATGCTGAGTTCAGAGTGTATGATAGCGAAGGCAATATAGTAGCAAGCTTGACAACAGATGGTAATGGGGAAGCAACTACTGGAGAATTACCTTATGGAATCTATGAGATAGAAGAAACAAGAGCTCCTAGAGGATATATCAGGATAAGAGGAACATTTGATGTTGTTATTGATGAAGAAGATGAAAATATTCTTATAACAATAGAAAATGAAAGAATTCCTGAAGATCCAGAACCAGAACCAGAGCCAGAGCCAGAGCCTGAACCAGAACCTGAGCCTGAGCCAGAACCAGAACCAGAGCCAGAACCAGAAGTTGAAGAAATAGTTGAAGAACCTATCCCTGAAGCTGTTCCAGAGCCGGAACCAGAGATAGAAGAAGTAATTGAAGAACCTCTTCCTCAAGTAGCTCCATTACTACCAAAGACTGGATTTACAAATCCAATCATATATAGTGGATTAGGAGTGTTGTTACTAGGTTTTGGATTAATCTTAAAGAAAAAAGAATAACCTATGAATAATAAACAAGGGCTTGCAATTTGTAAGCCCTTGTTTATTGCTTTTTTTCAGCTAAATCTCATAATATTCAATGAATTTTTTTCACTAAAAATTTAATTAAAAAGTAAATCGTAAAATTCAAAGTATTGTTAAACAAGACTTGACACTTAAGCAACTATTAATTCGTTTCAGAAGCGGGGGACATATGCACCTTATTTTAAATATGGTATAATATACTCAAGAATATTGTTAAAGCTTTTTTTGTATTATATAATAATTATCATAGGATCTTTTTCAAGTAAGGTGCGGAATAAAGATATATAAGAATGATTTTAAATATAATGATGGAGAAATAAAGATGTTTAGATGAAATAAAGGAGGAGCCCATAATGGAAGAAAAAATCTATGATCTATTAGAAAAGATGTACATTGAACTAAAAAAAGACATAGCAAACATGGCAACAAAGAGCGACATAGCAAACATGGCAACGAAGGCTGACATTGCGAACATGGCAACAAAGGATGACATAGCAAACATGGCAACAAAGGCTGACATAGCAAACATGGCAACAAAGAACGACATTGCAAACATGGCAACTAAAGATGACATAAAAGCATTAAAAGAAGAGCTAGAACCAATAAAATCCGATATAAAAGGATTAAAAGAAGAACTAGAACCAATAAAGGCTGACATAAAAGATTTAAAAGAAGATTTAAGACCAATTAAGAATGATATAAAAGAACTAAAGGTAGGACAGGAAGAAATAAAAGCATTAATTCTTGAGTTAGAATCTAAAAATGCAAATAGACATTTAGAATTAGAGACTTCTATAAATGAACTGAGACAAGACTTAGCTAATGTTGAAATCATTACAAGTAGCAATTGGAATGAGATTGCAAAGCTAAAGAAAGTAAAATAAGTTTTGATACTATAAAAGAGATGATATCTGATTGGATATCTTCTTTTTTTATGCCTAATTATCCCTATAGTAATTAATAATAACTGGGTATATACTAAAGATGAAATATCAAATCAAGCAATGGAGTGAGACAATGCTTTCAGTCATAATAATACTAAAATTCATTATTTTTACCCAGGTAACATATGTAGAACACAATAGATATTCAGTTGTTTTAATAAGTACCTTAATAGCAACGTTTATACTTTCACTGATTAATAAGTTAAGTAAAAAATCCTACCCATCACTAATTATATATTCCCTAATATCCATATTATTGCTAGTAGATGTAACTTATTATAAGCAGTTTAGCCTCTTAACCTCAGTAGAGATACTAAACCAACTAGGTCAACTAAAGACTGTAGGACAGAGTATAATGGTTTTGTTGGATATAAAGGTTATAACATTATTTATTGATTTGCCATTTTTATTTCTTGCAAGTTTTAGTGATAACAAAAAAGTTGCTAGAAGAAAACTAGACCAAAAGAATTATAAGAAACTATTTGGAAAGCATCCTGTAATAATTGGAATATTTCTTTTAATAATTTTTTCCTACTATAGTAGTCTGGGTGAAATTGAGTCTATAAAAAGACAGGAATTTTTCATTTATCATATTCTTGATATAAAGGACTATTTAATAGAAGAAGACAGCTCTAAGACGTCAGAATTCATTACAGATTATGATATTAAAGAACTTATGGAAAGAGCTAATCTTAAAGAAGGAAATTTTACAGGTATTGGAAAAGGGAAGAACCTAATAGTTCTACAGGTAGAAGCTCTACAGGACTTTGTTATAGACTTCAAATACAATGACCAGGAGATTA
Source organism: uncultured Tissierella sp. (assembly GCA_964532845.1). GTDB lineage: Bacteria > Bacillota > Clostridia > Tissierellales > Tissierellaceae > Tissierella_B. Next base: position 15,106 of record CAZHLF010000015.1, on the reverse strand, counting down.
CACCTAATATAAATAGCTTAATTAAGGAACAAGCATCTATCTATTACGATAGATATTATCAAAGTGTAGGCAAAGGAAATACATCAGATGCGGAATTTGCTTCTTTAAACTCCCTATACCCATCAACTTCATCGGCAACAAATCTTATATATGGAGACAATACTTATTATGGACTTCCATGGCTACTAAGGGATAATGGTTATACAGCCTGGGCTTTCCATGGATATGAGAAGGACTATTGGAATAGGAATAATGCCTATGATAATTTTGGATTCCAGAGATTCTTGAGTAAAGAAGACTATATATATGATGAGATAATAGGCTTTGGCATAAGAGATGAGGATTTTTATAGCCAAACTCTGGAGTATATAAAGGAACTGGATAAAATTAATGATGCTCCATTCTTTGCATTTTTAGTTTCTCTATCTAGTCATACTCCATTTGAGATACAAGAGGAATATAGATGGCTGGAGCTTGATGAAGACTTGGATAGTTCCATGACAGGTAACTACCTTCAGTCAATTAATTATACCGATAAGCAAATTGGTATGTTTATAGAGAAATTAAAAAAAGAAAGACTTTATGATGATTCTGTCATAGTATTATATGGTGATCACTTTGCACTTCAGGTAAGTGATGAAAAGGAAAGAAAGATAATGACTGAGCTACTGGATAAGCCTTATGATTTTGATGAGATGATGAATGTACCTCTATTAGTTCATATACCAGGAGAAAACATAAATAAAAAAATATCTACAATTTCAAGCCAGATTGATTTTTATCCTACAATTGCCAATATAATGGGCTATAATATAGAGAAGGGTTTGATTTTTGGAAAGGATATCAACAATTTCGAAGGTGAATCTTATGTATTCCCACAAATGTATATCCCAAAAGGCTCAGGAATAACAAAGAATGCTATACTTGAAATGTCTAGAGATGGTATATTTGAGCATAGTAAGGCAAGAAGAATAGGTACCTATGATGAAATAGAGCTTGAGCCATTTAGAGATCTATATAAAAGAGCCATCAAGGAAATCAATATATCTAACTATATATTAAGGAAGAATTTATTATCAACCCTTAAATGAATAACTGTCATCCCGAGCGCATCTATCCTGTCATTCCGAGCTTGCGAGGAATCTCGGGTTTAGGACCCCATAGAATGACCTAAATAATACTCTATACGGAGGTACATCATGAAAAAAAGAATCATAATATTTATTTTAGTATTCACAATGCTAATGGCAGTAAACAGTTTTGCAGCGGATACCAAATCATTACAAGAAAAGTCCAATGACACGGACTTAATGCTATTTATAGAAACATTTCAATATATAAAGGATAATTACCCTTTCCAAATAGAGGAAAAGGACCTTATAGAAGGTGGACTTAAAGGAATGCTTCAGACTCTAGATCCATATAGTGACTACTATACACCTGAAGAAGCTACTGAAGTATATAAAAGCATGTTTGGAACCTTCTCAGGAATAGGAGTATATATAGAAGAAAAAGATTCCTTTATTAATATTAAGGACACTATAAAGGGAGCCCCTGGTGAAAAAGCAGGTCTTAAAAAAGACGATATAATAGTATCCATAGATGGAACAGACACCAAAGATATGTCACTTCAAAATGCACAAAAGATGATACAGGGCTTGATAGGTACAAAAGTTAAGCTTGGAATTAAAAGAGAAAACAAAACTCTTCCTATCTATATAGAAATAACTAGAGATAAAATAATCATAAATCCAGTAGATTATAAAGTGCTGGAAAAAAATATTGCATATATAAAACTAAAAGAATTTTCCCAATACGCAACCATAGAAGTAAACAAAGCCCTAGATGATTTCAATGATAAAGGGATTACAAGAATAATACTGGATTTAAGAGATAACCCAGGAGGTCTATTAAACCAAGCAATAGAAATTTCAAGGATATTTGTCCCTAAAGGACCAATAGTTCACATAAAAGAAAAGAGCAAACCACTAGTAACTCATGTATCAACAACAAAGTCTTCAAAGTATAAACTAGTAGTTCTAATCAATGAAAACAGCGCCTCAGCATCAGAAATTTTTGCTGGAGCAATAAAAGACACAAAATCAGGATATATAATAGGACAGAAATCCTTTGGTAAAGGAATAGTACAATCAATGATCCCTTTAAGCAATGGAAGTATAATAAAAATGACAACCTCAGAATACTTGACACCAAACAAAATAAGCATCCATGGTATAGGAATTATACCAGATAAAGTAGTTGAAAATACAGAGATTGAGGATATTCAATTAAGAGAAGGGATAAAAGCCTTAAAGTAATAGGTAAAAGGTAAAAGGTAATAGGGAATAAGGATTAGAGATTAGAGTTTTAGAATTTATTGGGTATAAATCATAATTAAAATGATATACTTAGAAAAGTGACTAAGTAAAAAATAGTGTAGGGGGTTATTTATATGTTATTAACCTTGAAAAATATTGGTAAGATTCAAGAAGCAACTGTGAAACTAGATGGTATTACTGTCATTGCTGGGGAGAATAATACGGGTAAGAGTACAGTTGGGAAGGTATTGTATAGTATATTTAATAGCTTTTACAAAATTGAAGAGCAAATTGATAAGGAGAAATCAGATAATATCAGAAAGGTATTAGAAATGTATAGTTCGAACACTTTAAATTGGAGACAAATAAGAGCTGATGTAGATGAATTTTCTAAGAATCTAATAAGATATACTGAAAAATATATAAATAATCCTATACTAATAGAACTTGAGATTCGTGATTTATTGACTCCTTTTAATGGAGTTCGTGAAAACAATAATGACAGGGATTCGCTTGATGAAACCGTTAATAAAATAGTCAGTATTTTAAATATATCTCAAGATGATGTTCTTAAAATAGTTCTTACTAAGAAATTAAATACTGAATTCAATGGACAAATCAATAATATTTATACAGAGCAAGAAGGTAATATAAAATTAAGAATAAAAGATAGATCTGTTAATATTTCTGTGATGGACAATAAAGTCGACTATGTGTCTGAAAAATTTGGATTAAAGACTGAAGTAATATATATAGATGATCCATTTGTCTTAGATGAACAGCAGAGATTTATGCCAATTATTATTAATTATGGTAACTATATTGACCATAGAAATCACTTGAAATCAAAACTTTTTCAGAATAATACTAATGCAAATGTAATTGGTGAGATATTGGTGAAGAAAAAGTTAGAAAAAATCTTAATTAAAATTAATAAGATTTGTGATGGGGAGATTATTAAAGGTAAACATTCAAACATTGGTTTTAGGATGCAGGGAACTGATAAATTACTAGATATTAGAAATATTTCAGCGGGATTAAAAACATTTGTTATTTTGAAAACCCTATTGCAGAACGGAAGTATAGAGGAAAATGGAACAATAGTATTAGATGAGCCTGAAATACATTTACATCCTGAATGGCAGCTAATCTTTGCCGAATTAATAGTTCTAATTCAAAAAGAATTTGGGATGCATATACTATTGAATACACATAGCCCATACTTTTTAAATGCAATAGAGGTTTATGCAGCTAAGCATGAAATAGCTGACAATTGC
>CAZHLF010000015.1:0-11501 GCA_964532845.1 uncultured Tissierella sp. | reverse complement strand
TTATTACATGGCAAAATCATCGCCGTGGGGAGATACTTCAAATATAGTGGATGTTACAAATAATATAGATGAAATTTATCAAAAACTAGCTAGACCTCTTCAGACTTTAGAAAATGAGAGGTATTCTAATGATGATTAGTATTGATGATTATAGTATTTTTGCAAACAATATTTCTACGTTAAAGGAAATATCTAAAGATAACCATGATGGGAAAGATTTTTTCATGACAGAGTCTCTACTACAGGCTGTTGATTTTGATGCTGTGAAAGATGAGTACATTAGTAATTTAAGGCTCTTAGAAAATCCAAAATCTAATGATGCTTTATTTATACAACCTGATGGTAAACAAGTATTTATTGAATTTAAAAATGGATTTATGGATAAACCGAAACAATACTCACTTAGAAAGAAAGTATACGATAGTTTACTAATATATACAGATATAATCGAAAAGGGTATTAGCCATACTAGAAAGCATATGGATTATATCTTGGTTTATAATGATGCAAAAAATACTGAGTTAAAAGAGGACCCAAAAACTAACATGCAAAAATCTGAGTCAAGAGATTTAATAGCAAAGAGGATAACTAGATTAGCTGGTACAAACTTCGTAAAGTATGGATTGGAGATTTTTAAAAGCTATTGCTTTAAAGAAGTATATACATTTACTGAACAAGAATTTAAGGATTATCTGGACGAGCTTTAATAGGTAAAAGGTAAAAGGTAAGAGTGAATAAAATTAAGGGATGATGATTCTGGAAGAAACTTTGATGACTATGAGAAGTTTGGAGTTTGCTATAAGAATTATTAATTTATACAAATATTTATGTGATGAGAAGAAGGAATATATATTATCTAAGCAAATACTGAGAAGTGGTACAAGTATTGGAGCTAATATTAGAGAAGCGAAATTTGCTCAAAGTAAGCCTGATTTTATATCTAAAATGAGTATAGCTTTAAAAGAAACTAACGAAACATTATATTGGCTTGAGCTGCTGAATAAGACAGATTACCTAAATGAGCTAGAATACAATAGCCTATACAATGATTGTACAGAGGTATTGAAATTATTACATTCTACAGTGCTAACTAGCAAGAAAAATTGTAATAAGTAAATATTTAAATTTAAAACCTATTACTTTTTAACTATTACCTGCTTTTTAACCTATTACCTTTTCCTTATTACCTATTACCTCAATTAAAATACTTGTTTGTTACCAATTGTAACAAACAAGTATTTTAATTGTAACACAACTGTAATGGTATTCCTCAAATCAGTGGTATATAATAGCATTAGAAGATTTGATTATAGGGGTCTCCCTATATTACAAATTTGTTACATTAGCATCTTCTGCTTGAAGAAAAAACAGGAGAATGCTATAATACAAAATAGAATGCAAGAGATATATCTTGCAGGAAAACAATATTAAAGGAGGTCATTCGACTATGAGTAAAAAAGTATTATCATTAGTACTTGCTCTAGTAATGGTGCTTGGATCATTCGGCACAGTTTTCGCAGCAGCTTACCCAGATGTTAAGGGTGAAACAGCAGATGCTGTAGACAGACTATCATTATTAGGAATTTTAGAAGGATATCCAGATGGAACTTTCAAACCAGAAGGACAAATCACAAGAGCAGAATTCGCTGCAGTAGCTGTTAGAGCAAAAGGCTTAAAAGCAGTAGCAGCAGCAGCACAAGGTTTACCAACAGGTTTTTCAGACGTTCCAGGAACTTTCTGGGCATCAGGAGTAGTTGGTACAGCAGCAAGATTAGGAATTGTTAACGGTGTTGGTAATGGACAATTTGCTCCACAATCACCAGTTAAATATGAAGAAGCTATCACTATGTTAGTAAGAGCATTAGGCTATGAAGCTGCAGCTCAAGCTAAAGGTGGATATCCATATGGATATTTAATTGTTGCTAATGAAATTGATCTTTTAGAAGCAGTTAAAGGAACTCAAGGAACTGCTGCTACAAGAGGACAAGTAGCTCAATTAACTGACAATGCATTAGAAATCGCTATGATGGTTCAAGTAGGATATGGTTCAGCTGCTAAATGGGTTGTATCAGGTTCAAAAGAACATGGTGAAGATGCTATTTATCTATTAGATGAAATGGGATTCGACACATATACTGGAAGAGTAATAGCTTACGATAATGATGATTTAGAGATTACTCTTGATAATGAAGATGAAGAACTAAAGCTAAAGAATATAACTTTAGAAGTAAAAGAAGGATTTGATTTTTATGAAGCAGAAGGACTTACTATAAAAGCTTGGTATACTGGTGGCAAAGTAGTTCTTTACACTTTGAAAGAAGAAGCTAAATTTGATGCTACTGAAGTTGTTTCTGGAAAGTTATCACTTGTAGAAGCAAATAAATCATATAAGATAGCTAGAGATTCATATTTAGAAAAGAATGGTAAAGAAGTAGTAGCAGCTTTCACTTCAGATTATGCAAAGATTGTATTAAATGAAAATAGTGAAGTTGTATGGGCTAAAGGATATGATCTTGACTATCTAATAGTAGAAGATGTTAAATCTGATATAGTATATGGTTACGGTAATGAAGAGTTAGATGTTGAAGACTATCTAATAGTAAAAGATGGCAAGACTATAACAGTAAAAGACATTGAAGAAGGAGATGTTTTATTCTTCAATACAACAAATGACTTTGCTGAAGTTTATAACAACACTGTAGAGGGTGAAATTAGCAGAGTATATGAAGGGTCATTCAGAATTGATGGAAAAGATTATGATACTGCTGGATACTATTTAGATGGTAAAGATTTAAAGGCATTATCTTCATCAGCTCTAACTTCTATGCAAGATGAAGGCTCAGTTGTAGTATTCCTTGATAGAAACGGTAATGTTGTTTTTGTTGAAGGAGATCTTGGTATAGCTCCAACAACTAAATCAAAAGTATTCGTAACTTTAATATTTGATAGAGAATCAAATATAAGAGATACTTTTAGATATTATCTTGATGGTGTAGACCAAAGTGGTAATAAGGTTAAAGAAGTAATTCCGCATAGTGTATTGAGATCATCTGTTGCAGCTACAGTAAAAGCTGAGTATCTAGAAGCAGATAAAGCTAACACTGAAAGTACTTGGAATGCTTTAACTGATAAGAATACAAGATATGATTCATACATTACAGCTAACTTTAGATCAATTGAAATTGGTGAAGTTGTAACTGTAACTAGAGATGAAGATGGCGATATTACAGCTATAAACTTACCAGTAACTGCAGGCACTCAATATGTAACATATACTGCAACTGGTGATGATTTAGGCGTAAAATTAGATGCTAGATATATTTTAAACAAGAGACTTGCTTCTTCTGTTGTTGTGTTTGATGCTACAAATTCAGATGTTACAAAAGTTAAAGCTACAACATGGGGAGAATTAAAAGATATCGAAAGAATAACTAAAGCAGATGTTTACTTTGATGTAAATAATAATGCTACTACAATAGTTATCGAGACAATAAGCAATCCTGTTAAGACAATCGATGTAGTAGGTATTATAACTGATATCAGAAAAGTATCAGGTAAATTAGAATGGAGAGTATCTGCTATAGTAAATGGTACTGAGGTAGAATACAGAACAGCTAAATCTGTTAATACAGATCCAGGATATGTTAATGGTACAGTAGTAGTACTAAAATTAGATGAAAAGACAAACGAAATATCCGGTTTTGGTTCTCCAGATTTCGTTGAAGGCGGCTTCAAAAATGCAACTGATGCAAAAACTGGATCAGTAAAAGTAAATGGTGTTAATTATACACTAGTAACTGGAGCATTTGTAGTCGATGTAACAAATAAAGATAGAATTAGTGTTATTAGTACTAGAACATTAGCAACAATGATGGAAACAAACAACGTTACAGCACAAGTGGTTTTAGATGCACCTACTACTACTTTTGCTAAGGTAATTCTTGTTGAAAAGGGAACAGTAATAACTGATCCTAAAGCTCCACAACCAGCAGAGATTACTGTAACATATACAGCTGGAACTACTACTCCAGATGTTGTTGCACCAAAATTAACTGTAGCTGTGGCTAACGTTAAAGATGCATATGCTGTAAGAGTATATGATATGGACAATAATGTATTAGGCTTTGCTCCATTAAAAAGTGGTGAAGCTGATGTTACTTTAGCATCAGGTGCTGGTAATCCTGTATTCGTAACTGTAAGAGTTTATGATAATGCTGCTAAAGTATTATCAGAAGGAGTTTATCCTGTAAATTAATAACTCTGCTAATATAAGTAAATGATTAAAAAAACCCCTGTATAATAAGTACAGGGGTTTTTTTATGTTTAATAGTGATTGAAAATATGTAAGTGAAGATAAACATTTTGAATTGTTATAGTCCTTAATAAAGGTCTTAAGAATGACGCAGTCAGATCAATATTATTAGAACTTTAATTTCATGATTTTTATAATAAGTGTATTAGTTCTATATGAGTAATTCTAATTGCTTAGAGTTGATGTCTATTATAATGCAGTTGAGAAGAGGCCTATTGAATCTACCAGAAAGCATTTCACATTATTCTATATTAGCGTTATAGCTACAGTATAATGAAATTGAATATAGTGCTGTTAATTGAAATATTGAACCTATATTTACATTTTATTTATTTACAATTTGGTTACAATACCGATTTCGACCTTATTCTCCTTTGACAAACTTGTCATATCATTATAAGATGTAATTATATAGAAAAGGAGGAGATAGTAAATGAAAAGAAATTATAAGAAACTGGCAGTTATTATCGCTGTTATGATACTAACATTATCTCTTGCATCAACAGGATTTGCAGCAAATACACTTGCAAATCTAAAAGCATATTATCGAAACATAACAGTATACAAAAATGGTGTTCAAGTAAAGTTTACCAATGAACCATTTATTGTAGATGGAACAACCTATGTTCCACTAAGAGATATGTCAGAAGTATTAGACAAAAATGTTACATGGGACGGAACAACCTATAAGATTGGTATCAATGACAAACCAGGTCAAAATATCAATGAATTATATCAACAAGTTCTAATTCTACAAATGCAAGTAACTCAATTACAGAATGAGAATAAGACACTAAAAGATCAATTGGGAAAATCTTCACTAAGTCTAGGTGCTTTGGAAGATAATTTAAATGATGATTATTCAAAAATTGGTGGAGTAACAATTAATAACATTGTATTAAAAGGTGATAAAAGCAAAATTGAAGTTCAGATTCATATAGACACAAATACAACTAAACAGTATGATGCTTGGAATAAGCTAATTGACACTAATAAAAAGAATTTCTTTCAGAAAATAGTGGATGATATATTAGCACAATTTAAAGATGCTGATGTTACTGGATTTATCCAGGACAAGTATGATAGTTCCAAACCAGTAAGATTTACTATAACTTCAAGAGGTGTAGTAGTGTTAGGAAGTGGAACATCTGGTAGTAATAGCAATATAAATGACTTAGAGGATTATTTAAATGATCAGTACTCTAGGACAAGAGGAGTAGATTTTAAAATCTACCTTACCCAAAATAAATCTAGTATTAAAGTAGAAATCCAGGCGTATAGTGATGATATAACAAATGAGTTCACTAAAACTCAATTAGAGAACTATATAAATGGTATTTACAAAGATATTATAGCATATTTTCCAAGCTCAACAGTAAGTGGCTTTATTGAAGATGATTTGGGTAAGTTAGACTTTGATATTACCTCAAAAGGTGCTATTAATTTAAAGTACTAATTAAATGAGTAAAAAGCAACCTAGTCTCCTATGGGCTAGGTTGTTTTTGTAACTTCAATGTAACCTGTATACAATGAAAATTTGGTATAATATAGTCATTGTGAATTATGGTAAATTTAGGGTATAATTAATTATAGCTATAAAACTTTGGGAGGGATTGCATGTTTAAAAAGATCAGGGTACTTGTACTCACAATAATTATTATACTTATGACAACGGGGATGTCTAATGCAATTACTGGAAATCCCGGGGTTGATTGGCTAGTAGAACAGGGATATGTTACTGGAGATTCAGGCGGCTTCAGATTAAATGATAATATCACAAGAGCCGAAGCGACCAAGATGATTGTTGAAGCTGCAGGATTTGGTGATAATGTAGGTCTATACAAAAACCTGGTAAGTATGTTTAAGGACATGAATCAAAAACATTGGGCAAATGGTTATGTAAATGTTGCTACTATAAACACCTTAGTAAATGGATATACTGATGGTAGATTTTTGCCAAATAACAATATAACTTATGCAGAAGTTATTAAAATGTTAGTAATGGCAAATAAGGATATACCAGATACTAGTACATATTCTGGCTCTCTTTGGGCTGTTCCATATATTGTTAAAGCAGATGAAGTAGGAATTACTAAGGATGTTGTTATAAAAGATCATTATGCGCCTGCCACTAGAGAAAAGGTTTTTGAAATGGTATTTAACACTATGTTTAAGGAAGAACCAACTTTTTTAGAAAAATACAATGGTATAATAGTAGCGAATGAAAGAGTATCAAGATTGGATGATGAAGAAGTTTCATTCATAATCTATGAGGATTTAAACCGAGTTTCAGGACAGGATGCTAGATTTAAGAAGGGCGAGATAATAGAACTCGTTTTACCTTATGATGTAGAAGATGTAGAATATTTATTGGGTAAGGTAGTAGATTTAACAATTGACAATAACAATGTCATTAGAGAAGTTAAAATTGATAAATCTTATTCATATTTAGAAGGTCCAATATTGGCTTTTGAAGATCAACTTTATCTTGGGACGAATGGCAGCTATTACAGAACAGCTGATGATCTTCAGATTTATCACAATGATGAAGACTACAGTTATTTAGACTATATATATGATTTAGGAGCCAGAGATGATAAAGGTAGTTTTTCATTTTTAGCTGAATATGCAAGAATAACAACCAAAAACGGAAGACTATACTTTGTTGATTCTTTTACATTTAATGATATAGCTTTAATAAATAAAGTAAACCGTAGTGGCAATGAAATAGTGATTTACAATGATAAAAGCGATAGTGATTTAAAAACTGTTAGAATTAATGATGCTATATCATACACATATGATTGGGGCTTTGAAAGCATGGATTTAAGTGATATTAGAGAAGGAGATGTCATCCATATTTATGATAATGATAAAGCTATAGTTAGAAGGGATTCAACTGGAAAAGGTCAGTTAAATGACTTGCCTGAGAATAATGATTATTACTATGCTGATATAGATGATGAGCTGTATCAAATAAGAATTACTGATTACAGAAGGCCAGTATATACTGTAGATAATAAGGTTTATGGAACATTATACGCTGAAGATTTGGATGATAGAATAGTTCAACTGATTGATAAAAAGATTATCTATAAGCTTGATATTAACGGACATATACAGGCAATTTTACTAAATTAGTTATTTAATTAATATAGTCTGCTAGATAATTAAATAGCTTATATTAAGAGTCTTATATATTAAACATTTATAAAAATAGGTTCAGCCTCAATTTTGGCAGGACCTATTTTTATTAGTTATTTATATATTTTGCTTATATATGGTAGAAATATTCTTGTTAATCTGCTATCATAGAAGATACTTACATTATAATTACATAATGTTTCATTTTTACATGAATCTAGGGGATATCATGAAGAACAAAAAAGTCATATTATTTCTATTTCTAGACTTAATCTCTATAAGTCTATCATATTATCTAGCATTACTTCTTAGATTTGACTTAGGAGTAGCTAGCAATTATTTTCAGTTTTATTATGATAATGTAGTCACTGTTACCATAATGAAACTGGGAGTATTTTATTTTTTTAATCTATATAAAAGTCTATGGGAGTATGCTAGCATTGATGAACTTCTTGAAGTGGTTTTTGGGGTAATCGCTGCGAACACTACTATGTTGGGGTTCTTTCTTGTAACAAATCAATTTTTACCAAGAAGTCTATACTTACTTATAGGAATTATGGAAGTAATAACAGTAGGTGGAACTAGATTTTTGTACCGTATCATAAGAAGATATTCTAAAATGACTAAAGTTAGAAATAAACAGGTAAGAACTCTTATTATTGGTGCTGGTTCATCAGGAGTTATGATTCTAAAGGAACTAAGAAATCATGATGCCTTAAATGCTAAACCGGTAGCTTTTATTGATGATGATCCTAAGAAACTTGGAAGTTATATAAATGGTATTCCAGTAGTAGGTAATAGACAAGATATTATTTGGGCTGTTGATAAGTTTAATGTAGATGAAATAATAATAGCTATGCCTTCTGCATCTACAAATGCAAAAAATGATATACTAAATATATGCAAAAATACTAAAGTAAAAACTAGGATTTTGCCGGGTATGTATGAACTTATAGGCGGTAAAGTGAGCATAAACCAGATAAGGGATGTTCAAATAGAGGACCTTTTAGGAAGAGAAGAGATAAAGCTTGATTTAGATGAGCTGTCGAAGTTTATTGAGAAAAAAGTAATTATGATAACTGGTGGTGGGGGCTCTATAGGAAGTGAGTTGTGCCGTCAGATTGCTCGATATAATACAAAACAGTTGATTATTGTAGATATTTATGAAAATAACCTATATGATATTCAACTGGAATTATTACATAAATATAAAAACTTAAATTTAAATGCTATAATAGCTTCCGTAAGAGATAAGGAAAGAATTGATGAAATAGTTGGTACTCATAAACCTAATATTATTTTTCATGCTGCTGCTCATAAACATGTGCCACTAATGGAAAATAATCCAAAGGCAGCAATAAAAAATAATGTATTAGGGACTTTAAATGTTGTACAAGCTGCAAATAAACATCAGGTAGAAAAGTTTGTTCTAATATCAACAGATAAGGCTGTCAACCCAACCAACGTAATGGGTGCTACTAAAAGATTTGCAGAAATGATTATTCAAACTTATAACTCGGTTAGTAAAACAGATTATGTAGCAGTTAGATTTGGGAATGTTCTAGGAAGTAATGGTAGTGTTATTCCATTGTTTAAGAAGCAAATAGCTGAGGGTGGGCCAGTTACTGTTACTGATGAGAGAATCATTAGATTCTTCATGACTATACCTGAAGCTTGCAATCTTGTTCTTGAGGCAGGAGCTATGGCTACTGGTGGAGAGATATTTGTACTGGATATGGGGGAACCTGTTAGAATTATTGATTTAGCTAGAGATTTAATAAGACTTTCAGGATTTGAACCGGATATTGATATTCCTATAGAAATAACAGGTCTAAGACCAGGAGAAAAGCTATATGAAGAAATTCTAATAGATAAAGATAAAATGGTTAAGACAAAGAATAATAAAATTTATATTGAAGAACCAATGGAATTTAATTATGATATTTTAATGATGAATGTTGGTAGAATTGCCAAAAGCATTGAAAATGATGATATAATGAATATTAAGTATAATTTGGCTAAGATAATTCCAAGTTATGTCCCATATAATGACTTAGAATTAAATTGTTGTATTGTTAAAAATTCAAAAAAAGAAGATGTGGGGAATTTTGATACTAAAGTTAATTAGGAAGAATTAATTTGAATTTTGGGAGGCGCTAAGGTGGAAGAAATTAGTATAAAGGAGCTTTTCTTCATACTAAAGAAATGGATATGGTTGATAATTGGGTTATTAGTAATATCTATGGTTATTAGTGGTGTAATTAGCTTCTATGTGTTAGATAAAGAGTATCAGGCTTTTACTACTCTTATGGTAGGTAAACCTCAGGATTATAAATCAGAAAATACTCTTGAATATAGTGATTTAATTCTTAATCAGAAGTTGGTTTCAACTTATGGTGAATTAATAAAGACCAGAGCAGTATCTGATAAGGTAATAGAAAATTTGAATTTGCAAATAAATTATGGCCAATTTGCATCTAAAGTAAATGTAAGTTTAGTAAAAGATACAGAAATAATAAAAATTCAGGTTAATGATGGTGACCCAGCATTGGCTGCAGATATTGCTAATGAGACTGCAGAAGTATTTATGGAAAAAGTAAAGGAAATTATGAGGGTTGAAAATGTTCAGGTAATTGATCCCGCTCAAGTACCAACAGCACCAGTTAGCCCAAGACCATTGATGAACATTGCTATAGCTGGAGTTTTAGGAATTATGCTGGGAGTTTTCATTGCATTTCTGAAGGAGTTTTTGGATAATACCATGAAGACTCCAGAGGATATAGAAAAATATTTGGGGGTACCTGTTATTGGTACAATACCATTTGTTGAAGATTAAGAGGTGGATAGATGGAAAGACTTAGACTTTTTACCTTAAAAAATCCTAAAAGCATCGTCTCAGAAGCATTTAGAACTTTAAGGACAAATATACAGTTTACAAATATTGATAAGAGTATAAAAATAATAGTAGTTACATCCTCGGGACCTGGAGAAGGAAAGACTACTATTGCCTGTAACCTAGCCACGTCAATTGCACAGACAGATAAGAGAGTTTTGTTAATAGATTGTGATATGAGAAAACCTAGAGTCCATAAAGTATTTGGTATATCAAATTTAGATGGACTTACAAATATTCTTATGGGTGAAAAAAGATTGTCGGACGTGGAATTTAAAGGAGATCAGGATATCAAATCACTAACTTTGGTGACATCAGGTCCTATACCGCCCAATCCTGCAGAACTCCTTGGGTCTAGAAGAATGAAGGATTTTCTTGATGATATGAGAGATCAGTTTGATATGATAATAATTGACAGTCCTCCAGTTAACTTGGTTACGGATAGTGCTGTGCTATCAACAATAGCTGATGGAGTTATTATGGTAGTTGAGGTTGGAAAAACAGATGTTGATGCGGCAGTAAGTGGTAAAGAGCTATTGGAAAAGGTAAATGCTAATCTTATAGGCGTTGTTTTAAACAAAATTCCAACTAAAGGTAGGAGTTACTATAATTATAGTTATTATCAATATGATGAATATTATGAAGATAGTAATAGTAAAAAACCAAAGAAAAGAAGGAGAAGTAAATGATAGACATCCATTCTCATATATTGCCATATGTAGATGATGGATCAAAAGATATGAATATGTCTTTGAAAATTGCGCAGATATATGTTGAAAATGGTATAGAGAAGGTTATTGCTACACCTCATTTTATGGATGGAATAACCTATAAGTCTAAATTGGAACTGGAAATTGGCTTGGAAGCACTAAAAAAAGAACTTGCAAGAGTAGGAATACCATTGGAAGTGTTTTTAGGTAATGAAGTTTATATTAAACCTGATATTATTGATGATATAAAGAATGATAAAGTAACAACACTTAATAATAGCAGATATTTATTAATAGAGATGCCAATTAATGAAATTCCAATTTACACAGAAGAACTTATATATGAGTTGTTAGTGAAGGGCTATGTTCCAATAATTGCTCATCCATGAATGCTCTGCTATGGGCAGAAAGTATCTCGGAGATAGATTTGACATTCATACTG
>CAZHLF010000014.1:0-20556 GCA_964532845.1 uncultured Tissierella sp. | reverse complement strand
TAAGAATTGGACCATCCCAGTTCATAAATTTATGAAGCCCACCAGCTTCTTTTACCAATTCATGACCAGGCTTTAAATACAAGTGGTAAGTGTTGCTTAAAATTATTTGAGCACCTAAATCCTTTACTTCTTCAGGAGTCATAGCCTTAACTGTGGCTCTCGTTCCAACAGGCATAAATATAGGTGTTTCAATAACACCATGAGGTGTATGAAGCTTTCCTAGTCTAGCTTTTGTATCCTTCGATTCTTTTAATAATTCAAATTTTATCGCCATTTAATCCTCCATTATTTAATAAACATTGCATCTCCAAAAGAGAAAAATCTATATTTTTTTTCAACAGCTGTTTTATAAGCATTCATAATAATTTCCTTGGAAGAAATTGCACTAACTAACATCAACAGTGTAGATTCAGGAAGATGAAAATTAGTAATCAATGAATCAACAACCTTAAATCTATATCCAGGATAAATAAAAATATCAGTCCACCCTGAACTTTCCTTTAACTGTCCATTTTCATCTGCTATGGTTTCCAGGGTCCTAGTGGTAGTTGTTCCAACGGATATAACCCTACCCCCATTTTTCTTAGTACTGTTTATAAGTTGAGCAGCTTCTTTACTTAACTCGTAGTATTCAGAATGCATTTGATGTTCAAGAACATTTTCTACCTTAACCGGCCTAAAGGTTCCCAGCCCTACGTGAAGGGTTAGGAAAGTCACATTAACTCCCTTTTCTTCGATTTCTTTCAATAGTTCCTTAGTGAAATGCAAACCAGCAGTTGGAGCTGCAGCTGAGCCTGGATTTTTTGAATATACGGTTTGATACCTTTCCCTATCCTCCAACTTCTCTGTTATATAAGGTGGAAGAGGCATTTCTCCAAGTTGGTCTAGTATTTCTTCAAATATACCATCATATCTAAACTTAATAATTCTGGTTCCATCCTCTCCTATAGAAAGAACATCTCCAACTAATAATCCATCTCCAAATTCTATTGTACTACCAACTTTACATTTCTTACCTGGTTTCACCAGTGTCTCCCATGTATCTTCAGTTCTTTTTAACAATAAAATTTCTATTTTTTCTTCTTTTCCAGGTCTATTTCCAAATAACCTGGCAGGAATTACTCTAGTATTATTTAATACAAGAGTATCTCCTTCATTTAATAATTCTATAATATCTTTAAAGTGCCTGTGCTCTATTTCTCCAGTTAGTTTGTCTAAAACCATGAGTTTTGACTGGGTTCTATCCTTTAAAGGATGTTGAGCTATTAATTCTTGTGGTAATTCATAATAAAAATCTCTTGTCTTCATATTTGCCCTTACTTTCCAATATAAGTTATTTCAGTTCCACTATAATAGTGTTTGATTATTTCTTCATAATTATAATCTTGTTTTGCCATTTCCATTGCACCATATTGACTCATACCAACTCCATGTCCATATCCACGTCCTGAAACGATAAACTTATCTGCGGAATATTCATAGCTTGAACCTGATGCTGATATGGATTCTGTTCTTGTACTTGATACAGCTCTATTTACAGAGGCTCTATTTACAACTGCGTCTCTTCCTCCATCATATACATATACATACTTTAAATCCACTGTAACAGGATAAAAACTCTTACCATCTATTACATATACCTTTGTCTGGGAGCTTTGAGTTGTAGAATCTGGGCTTGATATATCAAACCATCTGCTTTTAAGTCCTAATATTCTTTGAAGCTCTACACCAGATAAAGTTTTCTCTCCCATTGAGCCAATAACCTTTAGGCTTTGTACTCTATTTGAATCAGTAACCTTTAAAAGTTCAAAACTTTTAATATCTCCAACAAAAATCCCAGAATTTATAAACTTACTTTCCATCTCTATTAAGGAAAATTCAACATTCCATGAGCTGTTTTGTGTGTTTTCAGAGAATGGATCAATAACTGCAGCCAGATACGGAACATTCCCACCCCATGAATTTGCACTAGATTCTGTCATACCACCTGAATTAGAGTGATAAGGCGTCTCTACTATTTTACCATTATAAGTCACATATTCACCATATGTTCCATCTATGGCCATATTTGTTGCACTATGCTCATTATCAAAACCTCTATATACCTGGCAATGAGTAGTATCACATAGATTAAAGCCTTCGCTTAGGTGTTTTTTTGCATTAGTATAGGCAAAGCTTCTAGACGCTACTGTTTGAGCCTTTAAAGCCTCCATATGGGATAATGCTGGCATCTCCCTTGGAACTACACCATAAAGGTACTCCTCTAAATTTAAATGATTTATTGTATATATAGTGTCCTTCACTAAAAAGGTGATATAACCCCTATATCTATTTTCTCCAACTTTTACTAAGGATTTATTAAAGTCTCTAGAACCAATAACCATAGACCCATCTCCAGGCATTGTTTCTATTATCTCATAGGACGAGTCCATTATTATAATATCCTCCCCATCTGCTGAAATAAAGAGAATGGTTTCATCTATTTCCCAATTAGGATATTCTAAATCATTTTTATCATAAAGATAGAATCCATTATCCGCTGATAATTTAATAATATCTGATAATGGGGTGTTACCACCAATTTTAACATCTATGTACCCTTCATCTATTCCAGATGAATAGGCTGTTAAGGGAATAATACTGATTAAAATAATCATTAGTATGGATAATATTTTTTTCATAGAGCCTCCTATTTCTTAAAGAGCTTTAATAATAAGGATAATATAATAGAAATGATAATGGAGCTTGTAATAGGAAAGAAAAATTTAAAATTTCCTTTATCTATAAAAATATCTCCTGGCAATTTACCAAGACCTATCTTTCCTCCAAAATGGATAAACAATCCAAAAATAATTAAAACTACACCAACAGCGATAATTACTTTACCTATTGATTCCATTTAATCACCTGCTTTCCGTAAAAGGAATCTTGAAATGGTCATAGGCTTTCTTTGATGCTACCCTTCCCCTTGGAGTTCTGTTTAAAAATCCAATTTGCAATAGATAAGGTTCATATACGTCCTCAATTGTACCTCTTTCTTCCCCTGTAGCAGCTGATAGGGTATCAAGACCTACAGGTCCACCTGAAAAGTTCTCAATCATAGTAAGAATAATCTTTCGGTCTACATAATCTAAACCTAGTTCATCTATTTCTAGAACTTCCAGTCCTCTCTTAGCTATTTCATGAGAAATCGTACCATTTTCAACTACCTGAGCGTAATCTCTTACCCTTTTTAACAATCTATTAGCTATTCTTGGTGTCCCTCTTGATCTCTTGGCAATTTCAATAGCTCCACTTTCCTCAATAGCAATGTTTAAAATACGAGCTGATCTAATTACGATATCAGTCAAGCTTTCCAAATCATAAAGGTCAAGATTCAGCATAACTCCAAATCTATCTCTTAAAGGTGATGTTAAAAGTCCAGCCCTGGTAGTGGCACCAATTAGAGTAAATCTTGAAAGATCAAGCCTTACAGACCTGGCAGATGGTCCCTTTCCAATAATAATATCCAGAGCAAAATCCTCCATGGCCGGATATAGTATTTCTTCAACACTTCTGTTGATTCTATGAATCTCATCTATAAAGAGAACATCATCATCTCCCAGATTAGTCAAAATACTAGCTAAATCTCCCTGTCTTTCAATGGCCGGGCCAGAAGTAACCCTAATATTCACTCCCATTTCATTTGCAATTATATTAGCTAGAGTAGTTTTACCAAGACCCGGAGGACCATATAATAATACATGGTCCAGGGATTCATTTCTTCCTTTAGCCGCCTTGATAAAAATCTTAAGTTTTTCCTTTGCTTTATCCTGCCCTATGTATTCATCAATCCATTTAGGTCTTAGAGTAGTTTCATTATCAACATCTTCAGACTTTAAATTTCTTGCAACAATTCTATCTTCAAAATCTTCCATTATTTATCACCTCAATGTCTGGATAATCTCTTTAATCCTTCTTTTATAATATCTTCAACCTTCATATTCTTTATATCCATTAATTTAAGAATATTTTCTACCTCATATCTATTGTAACCAAGGCTCATAAGAGCTTCAAGGCCTTCAGAGTATTCATTGTCACTTCTTTGTTGGAATACTTCATCATCCGTTGAAATTCCAAGTTTTTCAACCCTATCAATCAACTCTATAATAATTCTTTCAGCAGTTTTCTTTCCTATACCAGGACATTTGCATAATTCTTCTACATTTCTGTTTAGTATTGCTTTTTTAAGTTGGTTTGGAGTCATAGCCGAAAGTATTCCTACTGCTATTTTAGGACCTATTTTTGATACTAGAAGCAAGAGATTAAACATGTCCATCTCATCTTCACTAACAAAACCATATAGACTCATTCCATCCTCTCGTACACTTAGCTGTGTATAAAGGATTTGATTATCTCCTCCAAGCTCTAACTTACTCATGGAGTTTGTAGATGTAATAACCCTATATCCTATACCATTGTTCTGGATGACAACAAAGTCATTTTTTATGGAAACAATTTTCCCAATAATAAACTCAAACATAATATCCCCTCATCATTTCATTCTAAAACTTTCTTTGAAATTTAGTGAGCTTCCATGTGTTATTGCTACAGCTAAAGCATCTGCAACATCATCTGGCTTCGGAATCTCATCAAGATTTAACAATAGCTTTACCATCTGTTGAACCTGGTGTTTTTCTGCTCTTCCATATCCTACTACAGCTTGTTTTATCTGTAGAGGTGTATATTCATAAATTGGGATGTTTTGATTTATTGCAGCTAATATTTCTACACCTCTGGCCTGTCCAACTTTCATGACAGTCTTTGCGTTTTTGTTGTGAAATAGCTCCTCTATTGCAAAATCATCCGGCTTATATTTAATTATTATATCTGTTAATTCATCATATACTTTCTTTAGCCTTTCAGGAAATATCATCTTAGCATCAGTAGTTATAGCTCCATAATCAATTACTTTAAAATTATTTCCTTTACATTGGATTATTCCATAACCTACTATTGCAATTCCTGGGTCTATTCCTAAAATGATCATAAAATTCTCCTTTTTTTCTTCTATTGTCTATTGTACCATAATTTCTGTCTTAAAAAAACAAATGTCAGAAAGAATATGTATTCCATCTGACACTAATTTTAACTTATATAATTTTCCAGGATATCTGACAACTCATCTTCACTGTTTACAATTATACCTTCCATTAATTTATCCTGATCCCCTTGTCTTAATACATTTATTGGGTATTCTACAAATACCTTATCCAGTACACGATTCCCATCTTCATCTATGGTAAAGATGGCTATCTTTCCATTTTCTTCTCCAATTATATAATGTTCCTGACAAAGATGGTTTTTTTCTCCCCAAAGAACTACTTTTACATTCGAAAATGAAATTAGTTGCATATTAGAATTGTTATTATTAATATGTTCTATTAACTCCTCTTTTGTCATGCTAATAATGTCTTCTCCTGCCAGTTTTGCATTTGTAGTAAGATGACCACATTCTTTGTAATGTACTCTTTCTTCAATAAAAGTATTAGGTGATATTCTATTTTCTTCTCTAATTATTTCAATATCAGGAGCACCTTCTTCAGTAGGCTCATTGGCTAATATCTTATTGTCGGGATTAAATTTAGCATCCATAATAAAATAACCAATTAAAAAACTGGCAACAAACAACACCATAGAAAATAACAATACATATTTATCTCTTTTTATAAACATAAAAATCCCTCCAGATTACTCTCTAGAGGGAATTGTTCCCATAAATATATTTTTCTATACTATCTGTACCTTTTTAATACTTTGTCATTTAAACCGTTCCAACAAGCATCTTTATATAATTTCATACCATTCTTAATAACTATTTTAAAAACCTCATTATAAATGCCATTTAAATCTTCCTTAGTTAATAAGGTAGAATCTTCTTTGATATTTCCTAAATTTGAACTATAGTCAATGGTTAGTTGCTTGTCCAAATATTTATTAAGAGAGAATATTTTCGTTTTAATAATCACTGAAATATAATTTTTAATGCCATCATAAAGATAACTATTCTGGCAATCATCATGTTCTAACTTGGAATATATAGACTCTTTAAATTCTAAAATTTCTTCGTTGGTATTTTCAAAGTGAAATAAATATTTAAGTGAATATAGTTCTTCTATGGAATAATACTTTATAGTTAAGCTCTCAAGGCTATTAGCCATAGGTTTGTTGTAAAATCCATATTTATATCCTTCCATATATAAGAAAAGTTCTAATCTATTTATATCTTCATGGATTAATTCCCCAAGATTTTTTGCTATCATCTGATTTCCTGCTCTATCCTTAAAGAATTTAGCTATATGGCTTCTAAGATACTTTATGGAAATATACTTAGGGTAGATATTTCGTATGTTTTCCTCTAAATCATAAAGATTAAGTAACATATGTATGCAGTTTGCATCTTTGTTGTATAAGAAATTATGTTTTAATCCGTCATATATATCATAATCTTCATTAGTACATACGGTCATATATTCCGCCCCCAAGCCAAGTAAAAATTTACGTCTATTGATAGCGACATTTTAATCTATTATACTACATAATTCATCATAATTGTTTAACAAAATATAATTGATTTTTAACAATATCTTAACATTTACTGTAATCCGTGAAAAAGAGAATACAAAAATGTATTCTCTTCAATTTATTATTTTATTTTTAAGTTTATTACAGAAGGAATATCCCTTCATCTTCTACTCTTCTTATTTCTTCATCTGGCCAAATTGAAGATTGAACCTGCCCTATATGCTTTGCCTCTAAGAAGAACATACAAAGTCTGGATTGACCTATTCCTCCACCAATTGTATATGGAAGGCTGCCTGATAATAGGGCCTTGTGATATTCAAGTTCTTTTCTATCCTCAGCCTCAGCAAGCTTTAACTGTTTTTCCAGTGACTCTTCGCTTACTCTAATGCCCATACTTGAAAGTTCAAGGGAAGAACCAATTGCTTCATCCCAAACTAATATATCTCCATTTAACTCCCAGTCATCGTAGTCAGGAGATCTGCCATCATGTTTTTCACCTGATTTTAACTTTCCGCCAATTTTATTTAGGAAAACTGCTCCATATTCCAATGCCGCCAGATGTTCTCTTTCTTTAGGACTCTTATCAGGATATCTGTCTTCTAATTCTTGGGTTGTAATAAAAGTAATCTTATCAGGAAGCTTTGTATTTAATCTTGTTGGATATATAGCATTGATATAGATTTCTGTCTCCTTTAATGCTTCAAAGATTTTATCAACAATATCTTTTAGATACTCGATAGTTCTATCACTTTTGTCTATTACTTGCTCCCAATCCCATTGGTCTACATATATTGAATGTATATTGTCTACATATTCATCAGGTCTTATTGCATTCATGTCCGTATATAGACCTTCTCCAACCTCAAACTCATATGATCTCAAAGCCATTCTTTTCCACTTTGCTAAGGACTGAACAATTTCCAACTCCTCGCCATATTTTCTCATTGAGAAGGATACAGCCTTTTCATTGCCACTTAAGTTATCATTTATTCCTGTATTAGCTTTTACAAATAGTGGTGCAGAAACTCTAGTTAAATTAAGCTTTTCTGCAAGCTTTCTTTCAAAAAAGTCCTTGATTAATTTTATTCCCTCTTGAGATTCTCTTACAGTAAATCCGTTTACCATCATCATTTTTATTCCTCCTATATATAACTATTTCTTCAAGTAATTTTACCTTTAAAATCGGGTTAGGTCATAAAAAAACCCTTCATCCTTATATAAAAGGACGAAGGGTAAATTCGCGGTACCACCTTAATTAGCATTTAGCTCACTTAAATCTGTACGGATTATAAAATCGATACATAATAGCTTTATCGGGCTATAATCGTCTGAGCCTACTATTATTTCGGTCAGATGCTCTAGGATGTTCTTCAACTACAAATCCTTACCAGGCTTCCACCATCCCTGGCTCTCTCTAAATTCATTATAGATTACTCTTCCTGTCATTGCATTACACTTTAAATTATTGAATATAATATATTAATTAATTTATTTTGTCAAGACTAATTAAATAACTTCTAAAGCAAACTCTCTGTGAATATCTTCTGAGTAAGCTTGAATAGTATCAAGGATAAAATATGTCATCTTAAGATTCAATGACAAAGCAAAATTCAAATCAGTTTTAAAGCTGGTTTTAGAAGATGAATACTCCACTACAACCTTCTCTATATAATCCTTAATTCTCCCTTTTAGAGTAGAAAATTCACTGTCAAAAATATCTATTTCATCAACATTAATAACATTTTTTCTAAAATCATGATTTACAGCATATTCATTTAATCCAGATTCATACTTGATATGCTTCATCATAGAGTCTGAAAAAGTCCAACGCTTTGCATGGGGCAAACACACATAATCAGAAAGGTAATGAGATATTATACCAATCTTTTTGCTCAATACTTTAATAGCAATTGGATCTAGTATTTTATTGAACTCTAAATATCTACTTATAAATATAATCTTAATAATTTCCTTTGAAATATAATTAATACTTTCGTCTTGGTAATGTCTGATAAGCTTATATTGTGGAAGAATATCAGGTGCTACTGACCCCCATAATAGCTTATCCTTATCTAATTTTAAACCATATATATTTAATACATTGTCATAGATTTTGGATGCAATAATTTTATGAGATTCTGCAAATATTTTAAACACTTCCCTCATCAAATTTAATCTTATTTGATACTATAACAAAATTAAATATATGTCAATAGAATAAATATTCTAAAATCTTAACAATTTGGTAAGTGCAGGTTATATGGAGAAATTATTTTTATATAGAAGGAAATTATCCTCGCTGTACAGAACAAAGCTAATCTTTTGAACTCCATCATTATTATCCAGGAAATCTCTAACTGCTCTCATTACTGTATTTATGGCCTTTTCTATAGGATAACCATAGGCTCCTGTTGATATTGAAGGAAAAGAAATGGACTTAGCTCCATATTCCCAAGCCAACTTTAAGGAATTATAATAAGCATTATAAAGCAGCATCTCCTCCATACCATTATGATGTCCATAGACTGGACCTACCGTATGAACTACATATCTAGATTGTAAATCTCCAGCAGTAGTAATTCTAGCTTCTCCTGTAGGACATCCCCCTATCTTTTTACATTGCTCAAGAATACTTCTTCCACCTTTTCTATGAATAGCACCATCTACTCCCCCACCACCTAAAAGAGTATTGTTCGCAGCATTTACTATTACATCTGACTTTTCTTCTGTTATATCTCCCATTTTAATTTCAATCTCTGTATCTTTGTATTTTAACATAGTGTCCTCCTCTAATTTAAGTTTCTGTTTATACTAGCCCAAATGTTCTCTGATTCAAACCCTTTTCTCCATGATGAAATTCCAGCCAAGTTATACTTATGAACTAAAGATATCTTATATCCTAGAGATTTTTGATCTTCCAGCCAAATCCTATACTCTTTTTCCTCATTAATTAGTTCCCCATAGTATTGAGCAACATCTTCATCCCAAACCATATTTATATTATTCTTCTGAACGAAATTATTGGCATTATCCATCGATAATGATTTAGAAGAAATTTTATCCCCTTCAATAGTCCAAAGCCTAGTATAAAATGGAACAGCCAAAATAAGCTTTTCATTAGGAATAATCTCCAATGACCTTTTAATACTGTTTTCAACCCAGCCATATTCTGCTACTGAACCAGCTATAGGACTAGCAGCCCAATGTTGGTCATAGGCCATAAGCATAATATAATCTACTGTTTTATGAAGTCTTTCTCTATCATAACACAAAGACCAATTTTCACTAGTTGAAATAGGAGTTATGTCCATAGTGACAATCATATTATGTTCTTTAAATATAGGATACAACTCTCTAAGGAATTGGGTTAGTAAATCCTTGTCTTTTAAGTGAATGTTTTCAAAATCAATATTTATACCTTGAAATCCATAATCAGAATATAGTTTAACAATATCAAGTATCAATCTTTCTCTTAGGACACTGGATTTTAATAAATTGTGAGTTAAGTCAGGATCAAAAGAATTGTCAATTAATGGCCATAGTTCATATCCAAGATTTCTATATTTTGCAACATAATCTGTGTTACCCTTATCTTGTATAGTACCATTCTCACTAGTTATAGAGAACCATGTAGGCGATATTACATTTAGACCAGGTATCTCTTTTATATTTTCGGTAGACTTTACTCTAGAGTAAGTATAGTCCCATGTTAAATTTATTTTATAAGGAACACTTCCATTATCAACACTTCGATTTATCAATTGAGTTTTATATATGTCCTTAGTATGGTTTAGCCTTATGTATTTCTTATCTATAAATCCTAATACTCCATCCATTGTACGAATCTTTAGCCAATCTTTATATTCTCCATATACATAAACCTCTTCGAGAAGTTCCAAATTTTCTTCTAATATTGGTGCTTTTTTACTCATATCAGTTCTAATAACTGCATTTTCTAATATTACATTACCTCTTAAATAATATATATCCTTAAAATCAATTACTACTGCATTTGTAGAATTGTAATAATTTATAGAAATCTCATAATTTAACTCTATTAGGCTTAAAGGTAAATATATTCCATTATCAAATTTTAATACTGGTTTATCAATAAAATATTCTTTAGAGTTGATAGAACCCTTTAAATCATTTATCTTAAATCGCTTAACACTGTCTTTATTACTAATAATTAAAATTTCTTCATCTTCATCATAGAATAAATCATCATCTACGTATTTTTTAATAAACTCGTATGATAAATAAATACTTTCATCAATTATATGTATTGGATTACCTTCATCAACAATTATGTCTTCTATTATTAAGTAAATTTCATCAGATATACTTATAACTTCTGTATTTGGTTTGTTTGCAAAATATAAATATCCACCTAAAAAAATAAATCCAGTAACTAGAATACCACAAAATACCCGCTTCATTAATTCACCCCCTAATAATATATTATACTGTTTAATTTATTAGTTTTCAAATATTCACTAATCATTTGTTAAATTTACTACTAATATAATCAATATTCCATTTATCGCTATCATAGTTTATAATTTTTAAAATTGGATATTTTCTGAATATTCTATTTCTATTCTGTTGGCTATATACATAAAATGTATAAGGTAGTTGATAGAAAAACTTTTTATGAGCAAGTAAAATTTTAGAGGAGGGGAAATTATGGATAGTAGTAGCAACAAACCAAGAGATCAATGGGGTTCACGAGTTGGTTTTATCTTGGCTGCTGCAGGTTCAGCAATTGGTCTAGGTAACATATGGAGATTTCCTTATTTAACTGGAGCAAATGGTGGTGGCGCATTTATAATTATTTATCTAGGGTTTGTACTTGCAATTTGTATTAATATTATGATTGCTGAACTAGCAATCGGTAGAAGAACTAAGCTTTCAGCTGTTGGGGCATATAAAAAATTTAGTCCAAGCTGGACCTTTGCTGGTGTCTTAGGTGTATTAAGTGCGTTTCTGATAATGGGATTCTATCCTGTTGTAGGAGGATGGTCCTTGGCTTATATTTTTAAATCTATAACCGGGCTACTTACTGCTGGAAATATTGGTGATGGTTTTGGAGCTTTTATCACTAGTTCTTTTGAACCTATTATATGGATGGGAATTTTCCTGGTTTTAAATGTATATATAGTTGCAAAAGGTATATCAGGAGGAATAGAAAAAGCTAGCAAAATCCTAATGCCTACTTTATTTGCACTCTTGATTTTCATTACTATTCGAGGCTTGACTCTTCCTGGAGCATCAGCTGGATTTGAATTCCTACTTAAACCTGATTTTTCTAAGGTAACCGGTCAAACCTTCCTGGCAGCTTTGGGGCAAGCATTTTTCTCCTTAAGTCTAGGAATGGGCTGTATGATGACCTACGGTAGTTATCTAAGTAAACAAGAAAATCTACCTAGTAATGCTCTAATAGTTACTTTAATGGATACTGGCTGTGCTATTCTTGCAGGTCTTGCAATATTCCCAGCTTTATTTGCTTTTGGAATGGAACCAGCACAAGGACCTAGTCTAGTATTTGTTGTTGTACCTTCTATATTTGCTGAAATGGGTGGATTTATAGGCGTACTATTATCAATAATTTTCTTCCTTGCTTTAACTGTAGCTGCACTAACTTCATCCGTTTCACTATTAGAAGTAGTAGTTTCATATTTAATTGATCAAAAAGGAATGGAAAGAAAACCTGCTGTTAACATTTCTGCAGCGATTATGGTTGTTACATGTATACTTTCTTCCTTATCATTAGGAGCTTTATCTGGATTCAAGATTCTTGGTGTAGGAGTCTTCGATTTCTTTGACCTATTAACAGATAAAATATTCTTAGCAATAGGAGGACTTTTACTGGCCCTATTTGTAGGTTGGTTTGTAAAGAAGGAAGATCTTAAAGATGAACTAACAAATGGTGGATCCATAGGATTTGGACTCTTTGAAGTTTGGTATTTCCTTATGAAATGGATAATTCCAGTAGCTATCGCCATAGTTGCCCTAGCAGGTATATGGTCAATGAGAACCCAAGGTCTTCTAGCACTAATGGCATTTGGTATTTTAGTAATTGTAGTCTCAGCAGTTTTCTCTAAGAAACTTTAAGTGTAAAACTTATAGAAAAATGATGATCCCTGTAACTTAAATAGTTGCAGGGATATTGTTAATATATTGCTTTGCTTACCTTACGTAGTCTTCCTTTAATAGTCTTATGTTGTAATTCTTCGAATACTAGCTCACCCTTATTATTTAAAATTTCAACAAAAGTAGATACATCCATTATATTTATAATCCCTATATCATCCTTTGTTATACCTTCTATGCTGCAAAGGGTGCCTACAATATCAGATGCTCTCATCTTAGTTTTCTTACCCGCATTTATATGAAGCTTTAAAATTTCTCTGTCTAACTCAGCGCCTTTTGTTTCTTTTATTTCAGGAGCTGTATTGATTTTTTCTTCAAATTCTTCTATAGAATCCCTTACTCTTTCCTTGTCCGGCCTAAATTTCAATGGAATTTCTTTTTCAATATATTCCTCAATGTCTTTTAGAAACTTAGTTTCTTTTCCAGTTACAAAGGTAATAGCTTTACCCAGTTTGTTAACTCGGCCAGTTCTTCCAATTCTATGGACATAACTTTCCCTATCTTGTGGTATATCATAATTGATTACTAGACTAATATTATCAACATCTATTCCTCTTGCAGCAACATCTGTAGCTATAAGATATCTAAAATGACCTAGCTTAAAATCATTCATGACCTTAAGTCTATCCCTTTGTTCCATACCTCCATGTATTTTCTCACATGAATAATCAAGTCTATATAGCTCACTAAAAACTTCATCCACCATAAGCTTTGTATTACAAAATATAATACAAGAATCAGGGTTTTCTACTATTGTAATATCCTTTAATAGCTTTATCTTATCTATTTCTTCCACATCATATCTTTCCTGAACAATCCTATCAACAGCCTTATTCTCATCTTCTATTTCAACAAATTTAGGACTATTCATATATTTTTCACATAAATCCTCTATATCTAATGGCATTGTAGCTGACAATAGAATAGTAACACGATCTGATTGAAGGCTATTTATTACTGTCTCAATCTGCTCAATAAAGCCCATGTTAAGCATTTCATCAGCCTCATCAATAACAAGGTATTTAATATTTGATGTATCTAAAGTACCCCTTTCGATATGGTCAATAGTACGACCTGGAGTTCCTACTACAATATGTGTTTTTTGCTTAAGTTCTTTCTCTTGATTAGATATAGGCGCCTTCCCATAAACTGCAGCTACCTTAAGCCTTTTGAATCTACCAATATTGAATATATCCTCCTTAACCTGGATAGCTAGTTCCCTAGTTGGTGTTAATATCAATGCTTGTGGTTTATTGTCATCCCAATGGACTAATTCACATATCGGTATGGCAAATGCAGCAGTCTTTCCACTTCCAGTTTGAGACTTTACGATAATATCCTTATTATCTAGAATACTCCCTATAGCCTGTTCCTGTACCTTAGTAGGATTTGCAAAGTTTAACAAAGAAATTGCCTTTAATATTTCTTCACTTAATTTAAAATCTTTAAAATTTGTTTTTGTCATTTATTCACTCTTTCTATATTCTATTTAAAATCATTTTTTTCATAGTCTCTTGTCCTCCTGAAATTATAGATTAAAATCCCAACTAGTGCACCAACACTATCAATAATTACATCTTTAATTTGTCCACCTCTACCTGGAACGAATAATTGATGGAATTCATCACTTATAGCATAGATTACACAAATTAGAATAGCTAAAGCCATAAGCCTATATCCATTTAATCCACTACTTTTCAAAGCATTTGCCACTAGAATCGCTAGAATTAAATATGAAAAGAAATGTGCATTTTTCCTAAGAATGTGATTAAAACTTCTAATATCAATATCTATATCAGGATCTATTTTCTCAACAGTTTCTACTATTACTTCAGTAACTCCTCTACTTAAACTATTTGACTCAGTTGCTGGCTTATGTGATTGGAAAAATATTAACCACATCCATAATATGACCATCAACCATGATAAAACTTTTCTACTCATCAACGATCTCCTTAAATTCTATCTACTTAACTTTATATATTATAGCATATATTTTACTAAATAAAAGTCAGCTTAGAATTTAAGTAAAGGCTAAAAAGCAGATGAAAGTAATTGCCAACTCAATAAAATAAAACTAGAGTTTATTATCTTAGGTGGTAGTAAATTTAAAGTCCATATAATTATAATAACCCTTGCAACCAAACATCCGT
Source organism: uncultured Tissierella sp. (assembly GCA_964532845.1). Lineage (GTDB taxonomy): Bacteria > Bacillota > Clostridia > Tissierellales > Tissierellaceae > Tissierella_B. Next base: position 5,686 of record CAZHLF010000014.1, on the reverse strand, counting down.
TCTGTTATATTGGACTTAGGAACTAAACTAATAAATAGGGGTGGATGAAATGGAGAAAATACTTGAGAAGAAATTAATTGCAGTTTTGCCTAAATATGTTCCAAATCAGGGTAATTGCACAATAATATACTCCGAGGAGGAAGAACCCCACATCTTAGAAAAGAGCATAATCACAGTAATGAAGAATATTGGAAGATATCACATGATTGATTTGGATGCTATGAAGTATAGAAATGGTAAGCTAGTAAATGCTTCATATCCTGTACCTATTTATCTTAATAGTGATGTATTTATTCCAATAAAGGTTAGGAAACCTTTTGGAAGGAATGATAAAGCCTATGGCTATGTTAACTTGGAGTACATCGAGAATACAAAACAAGAAGAAAATCATACCTCAATTAAACTTAAAAATCAAATTGAGCTAAAATGCTTATTTAGAAAGGCAACCCTCAACAAGCACATTCATAATGGAGCAACTATAAAAAGATACTATGACGACAGAAATAAACCCAATATTTTAAAAGACTTAAAAATAGCTGAAAGTGATACTGCTGGCTATGGAAGCGACAAATCTGCCATCATACTATACCTAATTGCAGACTTGTTAAATACTATAAAATAAGATATCCCTGGAACCTAATAATTCCAGGGATATCTTATTTTAAATTACCAAATTAATTAAGCTATTTTTATTTTGCCAATAAGGCTGCACCAATGGAGCCTGCATACCTTGCATATTTACTTGTTTGAACTTCTTTTCCTATTTTATCTGATAGTAGCCTAATGAAGGGCTCTACTTCGCATAATCCACCTGTCAAATATACTGTATTACTAGATCCATGTTTGTGGAGCATTGTTGATACTCTTGAAATGATTGAATTTATAATCCCTCTTGCTATATCCTCTCTGGGACTCCCATTTCCAATCAGGCTTATTACCTCTGATTCAGCAAAGACAGTACACATGCTTGTAATAGAGATATCCTTTCCTTTAATCGCCATGGATGCCAAGTCGTCTAAGCTTACTCCAAGCGTGTTTGCCATTAGGTCTAGAAATCGTCCAGTACCTGCTGCACACTTGTCATTCATGCTAAAATTAACAACTTTTCCACCCTCAATGGATATTATCTTAGTATCTTGTCCACCAATATCTATAACAGTACAATCCCTACCCAAGAGATAAAAAGCTCCCCTACCATGACAAGTTATCTCAGTTATGGTTTTGTGGGCATATGGTACAGAAACTCTTCCATATCCAGTTGCTACAATCTTGGATTCTTCTAAACTTACTCCAGATTCCACCAAATTTTTTTCGATAATCTTAGATGTTTCAATACTACTCCAACCAGTGGGTAAGGTAAAATTATGTGTCAATTGTTCATCAGTAAATACTGAAACCTTTGCTGCAGTAGAACCAATATCTATTCCTATTTTATACATGAAATCACCCGTTTAATTTAATTCCCACCCCTTAAAGAGGTGGGATGGATTTTCTTATAGAGTTGCTGAAACCTTATCTATGGTTTCTAGGAAAGCTTCTACTCTAGTTCTTACTTGTCCAGTATCAGAATCTGAATAATCAGTTTCTATTTGAATAAATGGAAGATTTAACTCATCCTCTACAACCTTCTTTAGTGAGTATGACTCAATAGCATATGTGTGGCATGCTACCCATGTTAGGTCTACTACTCCATCTACTTCATATTCTTTAGCCATTCTCTTAATAAGGTCAAATCTTGCATTATTTGGAGTCATGCAAGAACAAGGGGTTTTTAAGTACTTCTCAGCTAAGGCTAGAAGAGGATCTTTGTCAGGATCTTCATCTACCATTATTTCTAATGGTTTATATCCAGTACAATTTTCAAGGGCTACTACTGATGCACCAGCTTCCTCAAGTGCTTTAAGTACCTTTTCAGAACCAGAACCTATTGGACATCCTGTTAAGAGAATTCTTGGTGCTTGCTCATCAAATGCAAATATTCCCTTTTCCATTCTTTCCTCTACTTCTGCTACAAGTCTTTCTATTAAGTCAATTCCATATTCCTTATCAACATTGAAACCCTTTAACCATTGTGCTAGCATCATATCCATACCTGTCATAGGAGCAGGATTATGCATATTTAGTTTATGTAATCTCTTCATGGCATCTCTTTCCCTATTCATTAGGTTTATAGATGACCTAAGTTTTTCATCTGTTATTTCAACACCAAGTGTTTCTTCTAAGTAATTTTTAAACTTGATCATTTCATTGTGCCAGCTATTTAGAGCATCATCTCCCTCTGCTGTTTGAGGTAAATGCATTACATGCATAGGTTTGATTTTACCCATAAGCTCGTACATCTTTTTCTTTCCATCACATGTTGTCTCAGCTAATAAGACATCTGAAAAGTAGAAGTATGGACATTTATCAGTAATAGCAAATCCATAAGAGGATTTTATTAGAGGACATAGGTTTCTAGGAAGTTCTTTCTCTGCATCCTCAATAGGTCCCTGGGCTGTTCCACAAAGTGATACTGATATAGCATCAGCTGCAAGGGCAATCTCTTGTGGTGAAAACATACAATACATCCCTACAACCTTTTTCCCTGCTTCGTGTGCTTCTTTGATTTTTACAGAGTTAATTCCTCTCAAGCCTTCTACTTCAGTCATAATTTCTGGTCTCATACATTACCTCCTTAAAATTTTTAAAGCTTATCAATTTTGATTTATATGCTGATCTTACATATATATAATAACACAGTTAGAAATTTAACAATATTTGAAATAACTATACTCAAATGTCGTCCTATAAATATTTCCTATACCAGAAATTTTTAATGATATTTAAAAAATAGCCCTATTATATGAGACATATAGGACTATTTTTAATTTGGTATTATATTTTAATTATGAAGCTGCTTTTCTTATTGCTGCCTCTAATGCTTTAGATAATTGATCCGGACATGAGGTTGATTTCATACCACAATCCAAGCCGGATAATCTTTCTATTACCTCTTCTACTTCCATACCTTCTATTAGTTTAGAAATACCTTGAAGGTTACCATTGCAACCCCCATCAAACCTTACGTTTACAACCCTATTTTCTACAATATCAAACTGAATATTTTTTGCACATACACCTGATGTAGTATACTGATACATTTCCTTCCTCCTAGTTAATTTTTCTGTCCCTATCATTATACTACAAAAGGAATCCTTAGGGGAACTAATTAACGCTGCTTACTCTTTATTATTGGAATGATTGTTGTTTGATGATTCTTTTCACTTTGGATTTAACGAGGTGAGTGATTAAAATACACATCTTGTAATATTGTGCTTACTTTATATATTAATACTAGGTATTTTTTTGCAAACTAAAAGTATACAAAAAAAGGATACCTAAGGTACCCTTTTCTTGTCGTTGTTGTTAAACTATTTATTTATTAATTTCCTTAACTGCTACTTCACCAGTAATATTAGTTAACTCATCAATAGTAAATGCATCCATTAACTCTTGAGTTGCAAAGTAAAGATTTCCTTCAACTGTTGCATCCTTGGTCTTGAAGCCAGGAGCCTGTATATATATATCGCCCTTAAGAATTCCATACTCTAGTAAGGTGTTTTCACTATTAATTACAAGATTAGGAACTGTAACTGAATATCTTTCCATTTTTCCATCTGCTCCATTTGCTGCAAATGCTAATGAACGAGTAATTACATCTTTACCTTCTTTATCTTTCTTTGTGAATGTTCCATCTACTACTAGATCATTTTCAAATACTAAGTCCTTTGTTGTAAGAACTATAAAAGTACCATCTTTAGATATACCCTTTTCAAAACTTGTTTCATCTGAAACTACTGAAGCTGATGATACTGCATCTGCTGGCTCAGAGGTTGTTTCTGTTGTTTCAGGTTCTTTTGCTGGTTCTTGAACCGGAGCCTTGCTAGTACATCCTGCCATTAATGAAACAACTAAAACAAGAGCTATTGTTAATAACATAAATTTTTTCTTCATAATATCCCTCTTTCTGATTTTTCTTTTCTAGTAGCCTATTGACATTTTAGGCTTAATTGACTGTCAACTTATTTGATTGTATAATCTTTATGTACTTATTAAAAGTAACAGTTCTTAAATATTTATAGGGTACAGTTGAAAAAGGAGCTAATTTTTATGATTTTAATTAACAATGAGTCCAGTACACCTTTATATATTCAAATATATGACCAAATAAGAAATAAAATTATATCTGAAGAAATTCAAGGAGGTAGTAAAATACCTTCAATTAGGGGACTAGCTGAAACATTAAATGTAAGCGTTAATACAGTTGAAAGTGCCTATCTTCAGCTTAGCTCTGAGGGCTATATTGAAAGCAAGCCAGGAAGCGGTTTCTTTGCATTAAAGTTTGATAGTATGGACTTATTAAGGCCAAGCCATAATAATAATGTAAGTAACAGTGACTATAAGATTAAGGTAGATAGTAACCCAATTAAAATTTTATATAACTTCACAGATAGGTGCTATAATTCTCAGGAGTTTCCACTACAGACCTGGAGGAAGTTAGCCAATCAAGGGATGCAATCTAATGATTTTATTGCTTTATCTAAAGACGATGCCCGTTGGGGTATTCAAGACCTTCAAATAGAACTAATGAAGTATTTGAAAAAGGCAAGGGGAGTTTCATGTAGCCCTGAACAGATTATAATAACTTCAGGAATAGAATACTCTTTGAGTTTATTACTACAAATGTTAAGAGATGAGTTTCCTCAAATTGCTATAGAAGATCCTGGTTATTCAGTAGCAAAGGATATATTTATTAATAATGGTTATGAAGCACTGCCAATTAGCTTGGAGAAGGATGGCATTAATGTTGCAGAGCTGTATAAAAGTCCTGGTAAAGTTGTATATGTAACCCCCTCCCATCAATTCCCAACGGGAGGATTAATGCCAATAAAGAAGAGATTACATCTTTTAGAATGGGCAAAAAGAAATGGAGGTATCATAATCGAAGACGATTATGATAGTGAATTCAGGTATAATACAAGACCTATACCCTCCTTGCAAAGTATCGATTCAGTAGGTTGTGTTGTATATTTGGGTACATTTTCAAAATCCTTATCACCAACTATAAGAATTGGCTATATGGTCCTACCCCCATCCCTATTAAAAATATACAGTGACTCTTTTAATTCATATCATTCTACTGCTTCCTTTATGCAGCAAAAGATCCTTAAACAGTTTATGGAATTGGGATATTGGGACAAGCATTTGAGAAAGATTCATGTTGGAGCTACTAAAAAACATGATTTATTAATCCAAAGCATACGAGAACATATGGGTGATGATGTAATTATCCATGGGCAAAATTCAGGCTTACATGTCCTACTGGAATTTACAAATGGATTGACTGAAGAAGAAATAGTTGAGAATAGCAAGAAATATGGGGTTTTGGTATCTCCTATTTCTAATTATTGGATTAACAAAAATGACTACAAAAATAATATGATAATGCTAAGTTATGGTGGTATAGCTTATGAAAAAATCCAGGATGGTATAAAGGCTCTTAAATCTGCTATTGCTTCTTGCTAAAAATGTTTTGATATGAAAAACGAACTATAAAAGAACCTACCATTTGGTAGGTTCTTTGTATTTTTTGTATATTAGATTATATTATTATATGTCCTAAAAAATATACTTGTGTCTAATTAGC
>CAZHLF010000013.1:1745-21627 GCA_964532845.1 uncultured Tissierella sp. | reverse complement strand
CTGGCAATGTATATAGATGGAAACCATCTCCAAAAATTTAGTGGAGACGGTATAATCATATCTACTCCTTCAGGTTCTACTGCTTATAACTTTTCAAGCGGAGGCTCTATAGTATATCCATCCATAAGCTGCCTGCAGATAACACCTCTATCTCCTATTAGCTCTAAGGCCTTTAGATCATTGCCTACCAGTGCAGTTGTTCCAGGAGACTTGACTATATTAATAAAACCAGAATTTAGATATGAGAATTCTATTTTAGTTGTAAATGATGGTGTTGAATTTAGATATGATGATATTGTTGATATAAAATTAAGAATGTCAGAAAAAAAGATATACAAGCTAAGCTTTAGTAAAGATTCATATTGGGATAATTTAAAGAGCAAGTTCTTGTAAGAAAAGCTTTTAAAGAATCGTTAAATGTAGCTTTTCTTGTTACTCATATACCAAAAGTCCTTTATAAAGATATTAAAGTTGGACTTTCCTATTCGTAATAAAAACACAAGTGGTCAGTTAGAAAACTGACCACTTTTTGCATCTCTATTCAAATATTAAAGCTTCAAACTCATCAACTAATCTAGCAAACAGCTTCATTGCATTATCTACAGGTTCAACAGTCTCCATATCTACTCCTGCTTTCCTTAAAACATTAATAGGATAGTCACTGGAACCGCTCTTTAGGAAGGTTAAATAATCTTCTACAGCTGCATCCCCTTCATTTAAAATCTTTTGGGATAATGCTACAGCAGCTGAGAACCCTGTTGCATATTGGAACACATAATAGTCATAGTAGAAATGTGGAATTCTTGCCCACTCAATTGCTATCTCATCATCAACTACCATATTCGGTCCATAATAAAGTCTATTTAGTTCTTTATATGTTTCACATAGATAATCTGCAGTTAATGCTCCACCATTTTCCAAATGCTCATGAATTATCTTTTCAAATTCAGCAAACATGGACTGTCTAAATACAGTTGTTCTAAAGGATTCCAGATAATGATTCAATAGATATAATTTTTCATTTTTACTTTTAACATTCTTTAGCATATAGTCTAAAAGCAGACATTCGTTTGCAGTTGAAGCTACCTCAGCTACGAATATACTATAGTTTCCATATACATAAGGTTGGGTTTTTCTTGAAAAATAAGAGTGCATTGAATGACCCATCTCATGGGCTACAGTAAATACATTGTCTAAAGTATCATGGTAATTTAAGAGTATAAATGGCTTAGAATCATATGAGCCACTAGAATATGCTCCTGAACGCTTACCTCTGTTTTCAAATATATCTATCCATCCTGAGTTAAAGCCTTCATTCATACCCTCAAGATACTCATCTTTAAGTGGTTTTAAGGCTTTTTTGATAATTTCTACCCCTTCATTATAAGGGATTTTGAATTCTACATCTCCAACTATAGGCACATATAAGTCATACATATGAAGCTCATCTAATTCTAATACTCTTTTTCTAATATCCATGTACTTATACATTGAATCCAGATTATTATGGATTGAAGTCAATAGATTATCAAATACGGTTAGGGGAATATTATCTGTACTCAAAGCTGCTTCTCTACTATTTGAATAATTTCTCAGTTTGGAATTTACAATATGAGCCTTTAAATCTCCATTTAAGGATGCAGCAAATGTATTTTTAAAACTGTTATATGTCTTATATAGCTGTTCAAATGCTGATTTTCTAACTTCTCTATTAGTAGACTCCATAAAAGGTATAAAATTACCTGATGTCAGCTCCACATCATTGCCATCTTCATCTTTTATTGTTGGGAATTTTAAATCTGCATCATTTAACATGGAATAAATTTTGTTTGGAGAAGCAGTTACCTCACCGAACTGTGCAAGTATAGATTCCTCTCTGGCTGAAAGAACGTGGCTTTTTTCCCTGAATATATCATCCAGGAGTTGTTTGTAAAGTCTTAGCTCCTCTTTCTCATTTAAATACTCCATAATAATATTTTTATCCATAGCCAGGATTTCTGGTACTAAAAATGATGTTGCTTCTGTTACCTCTACGTAAAGATTCATTCCTCGATCTGATAATTCCTGTGATGAACCCTTTCTTGTATCCTCATCAAGTCTCATATGGGCATAGGAATATAAATTCTCAACTACTCTATATAGCTCATCTCTGTCTTTTAAGGCTTGATAAAGGGTTTCACTACTATTTCCTACCATACCTTTGTGCTTCTCGTAATTGTTCTTCATTACAACACATCTTTCATAGTCCTTATTCCATTCTTCTAAATTAGCATACATAGATTCTAAATCCCATTTATGCTCCTTTAATATACTTTCTCTGTCCATTATCTCTTTACTCAAAGTAATACCCCCCTAAAAATTTATGTTATTTAAACTATATATTATTAAATCCCTTGCTATAGGTGCTGCAGAAACCCCACCAGTTGAGCCTTCTTCTTCCAATACTACAGAAACAACTATTTTCGGATCATCCGCTGGAGCAAAACCTACAAACCAAGCATGAGACTTGCCAGAAGAATTCTCAGCTGTACCTGTTTTTCCAGCTACCTGTACATTCTTAATGCTACCACCTTTTCCTGTTCCATTTCTGATTACTTCTACCATCATATTCTTAATCTCTTCTGCCTTAAGTGAATCTATAGGTTGTGATAAAGTTTCAGTATTGTAGTTCTTTATCACTTTTCCTGTTGTAGATACTACTCGCTTTACCAATACAGGTCTAACCACTTCACCATTATTTGCCACTGCAGATGCAACCATAGCCATATTTATAGGTGTAGTCAAGACCTTACCCTGACCAATTCCTGAAGCTGCTAAATCAGTATCCCCAAGATTACCCTTTGGATATGATGACTGCTTAATAGGTAGGTCGAATGGTATAGCTCTGTTGAACATAAAGGATTCTGCTTCAGTTCTTAGACTATCCTCCCCCACCTCAACTGCTTTTTGGGTAAAATAGGTGTTACAGGATAAGGAAAGGGCATGGGTTAAATCCAATTCACCATGTGATTTACCCTGATAATCCTTAAAATTATATCCATCAATAACTGTACTTCCAGAACAAAGATAATCTTGATCGATATTTAAATTATTTAGTATAGCAGCCGTAGTTATTATTTTAAAAGATGAACCTGGCTCATAAAGCCCCTGGGTTGCTCTATTAAGAAGAGGACTATTTTTATCCTCGGATATAACTGACCAATCATCCCTTAAAGTAGATACATTGAAATCAGGCAGGCTAACCATAGCATATACTTCCCCATTTACAGGGTTCATGGCCACAATGGCTCCCTTTTTCCCTTTTAGTAAGGCTCTAGCCTTTTCCTGAACTCCATGATCTATAGTAAGTTCCAGATTATTTCCTATAGTATTCGGAGCTACAATATTTATCAATTCATCTATTGCTGAATTCTCTTTGATATTTAAAAGCTGGTTATTATAGACCAGTTCTAATCCAGCCTTTCCATATTCTCTATAGCTATAGCCAATAATATGAGAATACAGTCTTCCATACTTATAAAACCTTCTCATCTGATCATTTTGTTTTTCACTATATACTAGTATATTTCCATTTCTGTCTGTAATTGAACCTCTAAGAATATTCTCCTCATTGATCCAAAGTCTTTTATTATAGGAATTCATCTTAACGCTTTCTGCTTTAAAAACTTGAAAATAGCTCATATATCCTATAAGACCTGTGAAAAATATACAGATTACTATTAACACTGTAATGATTTTTCTATTCTCCGACTTCATTATTTTCCTCCTCAGGTACATTTTCTATTATGTCTTCTGATGCAACCTGAAGTATGCCCAGTGCTATAAAGCTGGATAAAATAGAGCTTCCTCCATATGATACAAAGGGCAATGTTATTCCAGTAAGAGGAAGAACTTTTAGAACCCCTCCAAGGATTACAATGGATTGAACCCCAAATAAAACACTAACACCTATGGCTAGAATTTTATAAAATCTATTAGTTTGACTTAAGGCAATTTTAAATCCACGATATACTAGTATCATAAATAGCATAATAATCCCTATGCCTGTAAAAAGACCCATTTCCTCACAAATAGCTGAAAATATAAAATCTGTATATGCTAAGGGAATAAACTCTGGATGCCCAAGACCCAATCCAGTACCAAAGAAACCACCCTCTGCAATGGCAAATAGGGACTGAGTTATTTGATATCCTTTGTTATCTATATACTTCCACGGGTCCAACCAAGTAAGTACTCTAACCTTTACATGGTCAAATAATAGATATCCTAAAGTGCCTCCCACGGCTGCCAGACCAACATTATAAAGGATTAGCTTTTTATCGTCCTCATATATAAACTGAATAGCAGCAAATATACCATAGAATATAAGTGCAGTTCCTAAATCCCTTTGTAAAAACAATAGGGCAATAAAGGAATATACTATTCCCATTAAATAATAAGGAGCATTCTTATATTTCTTCCATTTATCTATATTAGAATAATATGATGCTAAAATAAAAATTAAGAGGATTTTAGTTATTTCAGCTGGTTGAAAGCTATGTCCACCTATAGTAATCCAGTTAATGGCACCAAATTTTCTAGTTCCCAACACAAATGTAATTAAGAACAAGAAATAAGCTCCACCTAGATAAAGATAGAGCCAATTACTCCAGCCCTTGATAAATCTTAGAAAAAAATATGTAATATAAAAAATAAATATCCCAATGGATAACCATAAAAGCTGCTTAACACCCAAGGCTGAATCAATTCTATAAATCATTATTACACCTATGGAAATTAGCATAGTTACTATCAAAAATATATAGTTATCACCTTTAGAAATCTTCCCAAGTAATAGATTGGAAATATAAATAATTAAAACTAGTCCAATACCTGTTATATACGTAGAATTATCTACTGAATCCCACTGATATATAAATAATAAAGATAATGACAAGATTTCGAAAAGAAACAATAAATTTCTCGGTGAGCTTGTTACTAACCTTTTTTTTAACATAGCCTGCTCCTATCCTCTATTAACAAATAAAAATTCAATATTACCTACCTTTAAGATATCTCCACTTTCCAGTTTCACTACATCTTCCACTCTATCTTCGTTAAGGTAAGTTCCATTTGCACTACTTAGATCTTCCAGATAATAATCCCCTTCGTCCTGGACTATTTTTAAGTGTTTTTTTGAAACAAAGGGATCTTTTATAAAAACATTATTATCACTTGATCTACCTATGGTTAACTCATCTTGGATTAAATAGTGTTCTTTCATCTTATAAGGAAGTGAGTCTATTCTGTTTATAAGCTTTAAATACGCATTTCCATCCTTGGATACCTCATTGATACTTTTTATATCTAAATAAATGAGTCTGATGATACTAAATATAAAGAGATATATTATTATAATAAATACATACTTGAAAAGTATTGAAATTAGATTAAACATGGAACACCTCCTAAAGAACATGTTACCACAAAGTATTCCTAAATGGAATTATTTTGATACTTCTATTTATCTTTCTCTCAAAATTTGATAGTATTAATATGTACTGATTAAGTCAATTTGGAGGTGTTCTAGATGAAAAGGTTAACAAAATCCAGTAATAACAAAATTATCTTTGGAGTATGTGGTGGTCTGGCTGAATACTTTGGAATAGATGCAACCATTATTAGAATTTTGTGGTTTATACTTGCTTTACCATCCTTTGGTACCCTAGCTATAGCTTATTTAATCTGTTCTTTTATTATTCCAGAAGATGATGGTTATATCTATCAGGATGGAGAACAGCCTAAAGGGAATAATAATGGGGCTTTATATGTTGGATTAGGCTTAATTTTAGTAGGTGGGTACCTTCTATTAAGAATGATTTATCCTGAAATATTTAGATTAGTAAAATATTGGCCTGTTTTATTAATATTCTTAGGACTGTTTATAATATTTGGTAACAAGAAATCAAATTAGAGAATGGATTAAGAGGTCTATATGAAAATTACAGCTATTGAGCCACAAAAGAACCTTAAAAGAGTAAATATATTTATAGATGGTGAATTTGCATTTGGTATTGATGAGTATTTAAGATTCAAGCATTCCCTTCATGTTGATGATGAAATCACTCAGGAATTTATAGATAAAATCCTGAAGGCTGAAGAACAACTTAAAGCTAATAATTATGCATTTGGTCTCCTTTCTTACAGACAACGTTCTGAAAAGGAGTTAATAAATGCTCTTGGGCGAAAGGGCTTTGATGAAGAATATATAGAAAAATCATTACAATACTTAAGAGAAAACAAATACATTGATGATGAATATTTTACAAAGAGCTTTATTGCTGATAAAAAGAATCTCAATGGTTTTGGGGCTCAGCGTATAAAATATGAACTGATAAAAAAAGGAATCTCCAATGATATTATCCAGTCTCAGCTAATCATAGATGAAGATGAAGAATACCAAATGGCCCTGGAAATTGGGGAAAAGAAAATGAAAGCTTTAGGTATCGGAAGCAATTGCAAAGCAATTGCATCACACCACCGCAACGAGGTGGGAGATTATGACTCATCACTTGATGGGATAGTAGATGTAGAAGAGGGAGAAAATTCACCTCGTTTTAAAAACGATGAGAAAGATGCAATCTACCGTAAACTTGGAGGATTTTTACAAAGAAGGGGCTACTCTTATGATATAGTCTCAAAAGTTTTAAGGGCATTGCTTAAGGACAGGTGATGGTGTGCACTATGTATATATAGTTAAATGTAGTGATGAAACACTTTATACTGGGTATACTAATGACCTGGAAAATAGGATAGAGGTCCATAACGAAGGTAATGGAGCCAAATACACCCGCGGAAGACTTCCTGTTACACTTTGCTATTTTGAAGAGTACGAATCCAAGTCAGATGCAATGAAAAGAGAATATAGAATAAAAAGGTATACCAGAAAAGCTAAACTAAATCTTATAGGAGGAAATAATAAATGAGTAACTTTTTCCAATCCTTAAGTACAAATCCAATTATAGCTTCTATAACCAATTTAGACAATTTAGGGCTAGCTCTTGATCTTAATACAGAGAGTATATTTCTAATGACAGGAAATATTTTTAATCTTAAGGACATTTCCCAGAGAGTAAAATCCAGAAATAAAGGTCTTTATATTTCCATCGATTCCATTGATGGATTTACAAAGGATACCTTTGGGTTAGAGTATATTGCTAGAAACATAGAAATGGATGGAATTATAACCAGAAAAAAAAATCTCGTAAAGCTATGTAGAGATATGGGTATTTTTACTATTGAAAAAATAGAAATCACCGATTCGCAGACATTTAGAGATGCTCTTATCTCCTTAAAAGAGTTAAGGCCTCATGCAATAGATTTATATCCCGGGGTGATTCCAAAGATAATAGAAAAGATTTCAAAGGATACTATGGTTCCAATCATAGCCAGTGGACTAATTGAAGATAGTAAGGATATAGAAGAAGCAATTAAAGCCGGAGCTATTGGTGTATCATCAAGCAATACTAATTTATGGAATCATAAATACTAATATTTAAAGAGGGTGCTTATGCACCCTCTTCTTTTTCTCTTTTTTTCTTTTTTATTTTAACAGGTTTATCATATATGCCTAGAATAAGTGCTGAAAACAGGGAAATAAAGCCTGCAACTGTGAGTATTAAGAACATGGTCAAATCGTTAATACTGGAACTTGCAGTGAGCTTGTCCATGACGTTATAAAGGTTATAAAATCCCCCCATGATAATTATTAATCCTGGCAAATACTTTACTGCCCTATACTTTCTAAAGATTAAATGAGTTACTAAGGTAACTATAATAGCTCCTAGAGCTACCATTATCATTGGTTTTGTATTATCCATGTAATCAGTTAGTTCCTTTAAGTATCTTGTTAGTCTTTCCAATGAATATCCCCCCTATTGCCAGATTATACCCCTTTTAAGGGCAATTTAACCTTTAGTATTCAATCTCATTTCCACCATTTTTTATGATTTCATTCTGCCAAATATTCGCATACCTGCCAACTGCCCATTCCGACATAATAATTGAAGAATCATATGGCAATTTTATTCTTGCGACAGGATTATTAACTATGTCTCCATCTTCAATGTAGTACACAACCAGATGAGAAGAGGTCATTACAACAACAAATTCATTATTTGGTGAAGAAAAAACATCTACTACATCAGGAACAATAAGCCTTATAGCATCCCAGGGGATTGTCTGTTCATCATATCTTACCATCTCCTTTGGAGGTATAGCTTTGATATTGAAATCCTTATAAAGCTCTTCGTCATTTTGTTTATAATTTATTCTTCCTTTCATAATCCAATATCCATTACGTCTTATTAATCCCACATTCTCTTCATTAGGTACAATATTTGGATCTATTGACATTACAGTTCTGGCACTTTCTGAAAAAATATCTTTACCGTTTTCTCCAATAAGGTCTGTAAGCTTAATAGGCTTTTTATCTTCTAAATTGTCAATTGCATAAACCTGGAGAGTTCTTCTATAGCCTCTATCCATATCAATATTTTCTACTGAGATATAGTCATTTCCTAAAAATAATATATTCTTAAGAATTGAAGGAATCTTTTGCTTAGGTGGATCAATTGCCATGGACATCATTGTAGTTGGCTGTTCTTGGGACATCATCGCCATAGGCTCTTCTTCTTGTTCCCTAAGTGCCATATCAATATTTGATGTTTCCAACAGTTCATCCTCAATCATTGCAGTCTCTTCTTTTCGAAATTGAGGTAATGCTATAAGTTCATCACTTATTGATTCATCTACTATATTTCTATTGCTTTCTATTATCCAAAATCCATTTTTTCTAGGCATTAAGAGTTGATCCAGTTCATAGATACCATCTATGACTTTATTTTGACTGTTTATCCATATAGTTTTATATTGCCACATAGGAACTTGATTCAATTCATCAAAAGTCTGTACCTTAAGACCAATCATTACTCCTGTTTGATACACCTCATCTTCTACTGCGCCAAAAGTTCTCAGCATGCTTTTTTCTACGTTTATATACCTTTGTATTTCATCCACACTGACCTTTTCTACAGTTTTTTTAAGACTAAAGAATGAATCATTTATACTTACAATCATGGTGTCATCATTAAATCTAATAAACTCGTGAAAGTATGCATTTTCATTAAATATTGTAATTACTTCTATCTTTTCATCTTCAATACCCAGAATTCTAGGGGAGACCTTGTACTTAAACAATAAATAGTCCCCAGCATCCACTTTTTTTATCTTATAGGAAGGCTTTATAGTATATGAATCACCAATAATTACTGCATCTTTATGAAATAATGCTTCACTACCTATATAACTTAATACTTCATCTTCACTAAAATGAGAAAGAGAACTCTTCAATACTTTATCTATTTCCCATTTCCCTTCAATTGGAGGCAAGTTATTATCTGGTGAAGATATTCTGTCAGAAACAGTACCTTCTACTACAGTGCATGAAGTTAAAATGGATAACAAATATATTATTATGAGTAAAAAACCTAGTTTTTTCATATAACTTCCTCCTCTAAAGGAATCCTGATCCAAACTTTAGTACCTTCCCCTTCCACTGATTCAATTAACAATGCTCCACCATGAAGCTTTACTATTTCATCACTAATTGAGAGGCCTATACCACTATGAGATTTGCTGTTCTTTCCTTTATAAAATTTTTCTGTAACATAAGGTAAATCTGATTCAGGTATACCAGCTCCAGAATCTATTATCTCAACTAAAAGATTCTTTTCCATTTTAATAGCGTTAAGTTCTACTTTGCCACCATCATCTGTAAATTTAAATGCATTGTCTAATATATTTATAAATACTTGCTTTAATCTATTTTCATCGCCAATCATATTATTCAAAGTTTCATCCAGGTTGATTTGAAATACTATACCACTATTTTTAGCCTTTGGCTGGAGTTGTCTACATATCATCTCAAGAGTATTCTTAATATTGAAATTCTCCTTTTCTAGAGCAATTCTCCCTGAAGTAAATCTTGAAAAATCTAGTAGCTCTTCAACCATTGAGGTTAATCTGTCGCTTTCCTTCTCTATTATATCCAGACCATCCATAAGCATTTCCTTATCGGGAATTTCGTCACCCTTTAAAGTTACTGCCCACCCCTTTATACTTGTCAAAGGCGTACGAAGCTCATGAGATACATTTGAGATAAAATCATTTTTCAATTGTTCTTTTCTAAGTATTTCATCAGCCATATAATTAAGAGTTTGAGATAATCTACCGATCTCATCATTTATTTTAACCCGGCTTCTCTCTTTAAAATGCCCATCTGCCAACTTTTCAGCAACAGCAGTAACCTCTCTCAAAGGTTTAATAATGGAATTTGCCAGAAACATAGAGACTATTCCAGATAAAAGAATTACAGCAAGGCCTAGATATACTAGAAACTTTGTAATTTCTCCTATTATCAAATTAGTCTGTTCCAGGGATGATATAAACCTAATTATTCCAACATCGGATCCCTGATACTTTAGTGGCATGGAAACGGCCATAACTGGTTCTGTATCATATGAAACATTTCCAACCCACACTCCTCTGCCCTTTTCTACTGCATCCACTATATCCATGGAAATTGGATCTTCATTTAGACTAACTCCCAAGGAATCCATTAATATTTCCCCATCCAAATTAAGTATTTGGACTTGGGCAGATGTATGTTGCCAAAAAACATCTATATCATCAATTATAATATCATCAAGTGTAGATGATGAAAAATATCTGGAATAGAAGTTTGTAGAAAACTCTATCTGGTTAGTCAATATATCTTCAATATTTTTGTAGTAATAAGTCTTAATACCATTAATCAATAAAATCTCCAATAATATAACAGTAATAAATATTACTAACATAAAATTTCTTATTAGTCTAGCCCTTATGCTTTTACGCTTCATAGAATACCCCTAGTCTCTATCTCTCCATCTATAGCCTACACCCCAGACAGTTTCGATATAATGTGGTTTGCTTGAATCCTCTTCAATTTTTGATCTAAGACGTCTTATATTTACATCTACAATCTTTGAATCCCCAATAAAATCATATCCCCAGACGATATTTAGTATTTCATCTCTTTTAAATGCTTTTCCAGGGTTTTCCATAAATAATTTAGCTATAGAGTACTCCGTAGGTGTAAGCTCTAGCTCAGTTTTTTCCTTGTAAAATTTTATTGAGTATATATCAATCTTAAATGGAGGAAAGTCAAGTATAGCTTCCTGCTCTGGAGGAGCTACCTCCATTCTTCTGGCAAGGGACTTTACCCTTAAAACCAGCTCAACTGGATTAAATGGTTTTGTCATATAGTCATCTGTGCCATATTCAAGCCCCATAATTTTATCGATATCCTGGCTTTTTGCCGTAAGCATAATAATTCCAAGATGAGGAAACTCATTTCTTAAGATTTTACAGACCTGGTATCCATCCATCCCTGGTAGCATAATGTCTAGAAGGACTATGTCTATTTTGGACTTTCTTGCAATATCAATGCCATCCTCTCCATTTGCTGCATCCTTTACATCAAAACCTGCCCTGTCTAAATTGATTTTTACAAATTTCCTTATTGAATCTTCATCTTCAATAATCAATACTGAACAGCTCATAAAAACACCTCACCTAATCATAGTATTTATCCAGAACACCAAAAACATAACCCTTTTCCAACAATATCTCTATCATTTCCGGTAACGCCTCAACAGTAGATACCTTTTGATCAGTATCATGCATTAACACAATCAATTCATCTCTATTTTTAATAGTTTGCTTAAATAATAATTGATTGAAAAACCGCCTACTGCAAGAATTCCAATAGTAAATATTATAATTAAAGCCTTATAAATAGCTTTATTCCTTAAGATTCTCTTTTCATTTCTCATAACATGTCCCCCAGATGATATTAGTTCTGTTTCTATTATACTATAAATATCCCTAGTTACAATTTAAGAAATGGTTACAAAAACATAAATATATCCAAAAGGTGGATTCCTTTTGGATATCAATAGATTAATAACTATCTCTATTTCTTCTTAATATCTCTGATATTAAAAAGATTGTGATTAAATCCCTGATTATTCGACCTCTTCCAAATAATGGTCTTTGTGCGTACTTAGCTTTTCCTTTTCTCTCCAAGGGGTCAGAATTTATTTCCGGACACTCCTTAGCCATCCTTCTATATACATCATCTACTATTCTATCAAACTGCTCATCAGATATTTTGTCGCATTTTCCTTTTCCAACATGCCTATCCAAGGCATCTGTTACTTTCGGATATATTCTATAATAAAGCTCTGGATAATCCCAATCCATATACCTTCCTCCCATCTATATACAATACATAATATGATAGGGAGGTTATTATTGACACTAATTACTTAGATGCTTGAATTGTGAATTATATAATTTGGCATAAAGATTATCTTCAAGAAGTAGTTTTTCATGAGATCCTCTTTCAGCAATTCCTTCGTTTGTAAGAACTAAGATTTCATCCGCATTTTTTATAGTTGATAATCTGTGGGCTATGACTAATGTTGTTCTACCACTAGATAGTTCTTCTAAGGATTTTTGAATCTGAATTTCAGTTTCATTATCCAAAGCTGATGTAGCTTCATCCAGTATGAGAATTGGAGGGTTTTTCAAGAATAACCTTGCAATGGATACCCTTTGTTTTTGTCCACCTGATAGCTTAACCCCTTTTTCTCCAATATAGGTATCATAGCCATTTGGAAGTGTAGTGATAAAATCATGGATGCTAGCTTTTTTAGCTGCTTCTATGACCTCAGCATCGGTGGCTCCAGGTCTACCATATTGAATGTTTTCCTTAATAGTTCCAGTAAAAAGAAATACTTCCTGCTGTACCAGCCCTATATTTTGTCTTAAGGACTTTAGCTTTATATCTCTTATGTTAATACCATCTAGAAGAATTTCTCCTTCTTTAATCTCATAAAACCTTGGAATCAAGTGACAAAGTGTAGATTTCCCTGCACCAGAAGGACCAACAAGAGCTATTGTCTTTCCTGCTTCTATTTTAAGATCGATATTTGAAAGAACAGTATCCTCTTCATTGTTATAGCTAAAACTAACATTCTTAAGTTGTATATCGCCGTTAACATCTTTAATATCCTTTGCATTTGGGCTATCTACTATGTCAGGTTGGATATCCATAATTTCAACAAATCTTTCAAAACCAGTCATGCCATCCTGAAGCTGTTGAGCAAACTCTGTAAGCCTTCTAATAGGCTGCATAAAGTAATTTACGTAAAGAGTATAAGCAAATAAATCACCTATAACTATAACTTTTTCATAAACAAGATAGCCTCCAACAGAAATTACGACTAAATTCAATACATTTTGTATAATCCCCATACCTGACATGAATTCTGCCATTACCTTGTATGATTCTTTTCTTGCAGCAGAGAACTCCATATTTCCCTCACTGAATTTCTCTATCTCATATTCTTCATTTGTAAAGGACTTAGCTACTCTAACTCCGGATATAGAATTTTCAAGCTGTGCATTTACATTTGCTATTTTCTTTCTCACCTGTCTAAAGGTATCTTCCATTCTATTTCTTCTTTTAATTACAAAGATTATCATCAAAGGAATAAAAGCAAATAGGACTAAAGTCAGTCTCCACTCAATTGTAAAAAGTACTAAGAAAGAGCCAAATAGCATTATAACAGAGATAAATATATTCTCCGGACCATGGTGAGCCAGCTCTGTTATCTCTCTTAAGTCATTCATTATTCTTGACATTATATGTCCTGTCTTTGTATTATCGAAATAACTAAAAGACAATGTTTGAAGATGGGAAAATATATCCCTTCTCATATCCTGCTCAATATAAACACCTACCATGTGGCCCCAATATGCAACTATATAGTTACTGATATATCTAAGAATAAACATTATTATCATCAAAATGGTCATTTTGAATAAAATGTCCATTTTACCTGCTGGTATAATATCATTGATCATATATCTTGAGAATATAGGGAAGATCAAATCAAATATGGACATTAAAAAAGCAAAAAACATGTCAATGAAGAACAATTTCTTATGTGGACCATAATAAGCAACAAATCTTTTAAACATAAATTCACATTCACTCCTTGTACAACTTTTATTAGTTTATGGTATAATAAGCTTTAGACTAATTATACCAATCAAATTGGGGTTTTACAATTCATTAGGGGAAAATATTTCGTAAACCCAAAATACTTTTTTAGGAGAGATTATGAATCAAATACTAATTTTCGCAACAACCTTAATAATTCAATTCATTATCACTGTAGAAATGAATATGATGGGGACATTGGCTCCATTCTTTGTAGATTACTTTAATATCAAAAGTAACTTAGTCATTCTTTTCAATCTTGGATTCTCAGCTGTGGGTATATTTGTTCCATATTTAGGCATTCTTGCAGATAGATTTGGAAAGAAAAAAATACTTAAATTGGCACTTCTATTTTTCCTTGCTGGATGTCTCTTAGCTGGATTATCTTCATCTCCACTATTATTTGCAATGAGCAGAATGCTTATTGGTTTAGGCTATTTTAGCCTTAGTGGTACAAATCTAGCTTATATATCTGAGTTTATCTCTTATGAAAACAGAGGTAAGGCATCAGGTGCTTTAAGAATAGCATTTGGTGTTGCAACAATATTAACTCCATTATTTGTTACTAGCCAAATAAATAGATTCCATAATCTATCAAGCGTATACTATCCTTTAATGGCTCTTGGAATAATTGCATTTTTACTATTATTAAAGCTACCGGAAACAGTAAGAAAAGAAGATTCAAAATTCGATATTAAGAAATTCCTCCTTTTATTTAAAGAGGAAAAAAGTAAAAAAATACTCTTGTCTGTGTTCTTTATTTCAACTTCACCCACACTTGTATTGAATTTTCTTGGTATATACCTTGTGGAAAAGTTTAACTTAACACAAAATTATGTGGGACTATCCTATACCATAATTGCTATAGGAACTATCTCAGGGATTTTACTAGCATCAGTTTTTACAGATAGAGTTGGAAAATTGAAATTTTCCAGAGCTATGTTCATTCTAATGGTTCTATCTGTATTACCAATGTTGTTCTTGAATGCTCCTTTATTAATAGTAATAAGTGCAGCCTTATTTGCTATAGGAATCGATGGTGGATGGACAGCTTATCAAACATATGCAACTGAAATATCCCCAGAGAATAGAGGAACCTTTATGAATCTGTTCTACACAATGAATGCACTTACTGTAACATTTTATTCCATAGTTGGTTCATTTATCTATTCAATAGGAGGATTCAAACTTGCAGTAATCCTGTCATTTATTATATCTTCCATAGGAGTAATTATTATAAACTCACTAAATGAAACAACCCAGAACTAGTTCTGGGTTGTTTTTTCTTGTTGGCATAAATTTAAATGTTTACAGTATTTACAGTTATCACCTTTATCATAGTCTTCAATATTACTGTGAGTATCAACAAATTCCATAAATTTTAATATATCTTCTTTTGCCCATTGAAGTTTTTCATGAGATAATTGGGTTTCAACCATCTCACCGGTTTCTAAAAATAAAAGAGATGCTTTATCCACATTTCTCTTTAATATACTCCCTACAGCATAGGAATATATTAAAAGCTGAGGTTCATAATATTTTTTTAGTTCATCCTTATTAATAAGTCTATTGGACTTTAAATCTACTATTTCAACCCTATCCATACTTAAGTTAATTCTATCTATTACACCATAAAGATAATTACCACCCAGGCTTAAATAAAATGGCTTCTCAATATAGACCTGATCCCATTCATTATTATTTACATATGCTATATAGTTGTTTATATAGGGTTGGATTATCTCCCTTACTTTTTCATCATTATGATTAAAGGATTTCATTATATCACCAAGTAGCTTATTATCATCCATTCCACTTTTATAATGCTCTGCAAATTTATGAATAATATTTCCTTTATCTAAGGCTGATATAGTGGCAGTCTCATTTTCATATAGTTCATCATCTTTTAAATCCATGTCATCCTCATGGGAAATGTCATTATCCAAGGAATATCTTAATTTCTTATAATAATCATAGTAAAAACCTCTTTTGCATTTATTAAAACTTAGGTACTGGCTTATACTAAATCTCTCCAACCTTTTGGTTTTTGGAAATTCCACCTCCATTAAAGGTAGTCTTAGAGTCTCCCCTTCAGGTTCTATATCAAGAGGTACTAATTTTACAGGTATATTAATGTCTCCTTCTAAATCTATTGATTGGATTATGTTTACCTTACCAAAATCAATGAGTTCACTTACCATGGATTTAAATCCCTTGTTTTTACCTTGACCACCAAGGATAAGTAGTTTTTCAGCCCGAGTCATGGCAACATATAGTACTCTTTTTCGTTCTTCTTTTTCACGAATCTCCAGCTGGCTCTTTAATATATCATACTTAGTCCTTATTTCATCCGTCTTAATGCCTATTCCAGTTTCCTTATTGAAAAGAAATCTCTCATTTATGCTACTAAAATCCTTACTCATCTCAGGAATTATAACAACTGGAAACTGCAAACCCTTAGATTTGTGAATGGTAATTAGCTTTACCACATCAGAATTCTCTGATTCTATAACACCTTCTGACTCTGCTTCAGCTTTAAGAAGCTGGAGTTCATCGATGAAATCTTCAAGACTGTTGGTAGAGTTATCTTCAAATTTTTCGATCATATCCTGAAATTTATAAATATTGGCTAAAGCCTGTTTACCTGTACTCATCAGGAGATTTACCTGGATGAACCTGGTCTTTTGGAGAAGTATGTCCATAATCTTAGTTATACTTACAATGTCCTTTATACCGTATAAATAATCCAACAGCTCCTTTGCCCATAGTAGTTTATCCTTTTCCTCCTTAGGCAAATTGTATATTTCTTCTTCTAAAAATTTCTCCATAGTATTATAGATGTTTTTATCTATGTACTTTAGTATCATAAAAAGGGTATTATCAGATAATCCTACCATTGGTGACCTTAAGAATCCAATAGAGGATATTATGTCATAAGGATTGCTTATGGTTTTAAGTGCATTAATTAAGTCTAATATTTCCTGTCGCCTGAAGAATTGCTTGCTGCTGGAGTTGTAAAAAGGTATATTGTATTTCTTTAAAGCCTCTTCGTAATAGAAATTTCTAGTTGTAGCTCTAAAAAGCAAGGCAAAATCCTTGTATTGATACATTCCTTCATTGACTAATTGCTTTATTCTTCTAGCTATTAGCTCTCCTTCATAAATACTGGACTCTTCGCTATTAATATCTAGTTCATCATTTTGGAGTATCTCCACATCCAGTAAATTTGGGGATTTGTGAAAAGGGGTTAACTCATCATACCCCGAATCCATTAATTGCCTAAATACACCATTTATAAAATCCAAAACAGTATCTACAGTTCTGAAATTCTTAGATAGGGTAATGGCTTCTTCTCCGATTACCTTTTCAATATCCCCCAGGACATTATAAAAGACATCAATATCAGCACCTCTAAAGGCATAAATTGACTGCTTAGGATCCCCTACAACAAATAGGTTATTTAAATCTAAAGGCCTATCCTTGCTTGATAACTTATAAAAAATCTTCTTTTGAAGTTCATTTGTATCCTGGAATTCATCAATCATAATATATTTATACTTTTCTTGATACTTTCTTCTAATATTATAATTATCCAAAAGCTCAAGTACTTTAATCTGTAAATCATCGTAATCAAGACCACTTATTTCCTTCTTTTTCCCCGTATATAGTTCATCAACTGCAATTAACAGCTCCATAATACTGGAATAAAACCACTTATATCCCGATTCCTTACACAATAGAACTCTTTCTATTGTAGTTACTAACTCTTCTATTTTTTCAGCTTCCTTAACTGAAGTCCCTATGTTTTCTTTTATAAATTCAAGGGATATAAATAGCTCATTTTCACTTAAATCATTATCTCTGAAATTTAGCCATAATGGGTTGTCCTTAATCTTTACTAATTTACTGGCCTTTGTAAGAGCTCCTTGTAAATGTAGTACAAGTTCTTTTATTCGTTGGATATCTCTTTTATCTACTAATAGATTATCTAAATAATCTAATGTAATCCTTTTAACTTCTTCAAAGGAAATTCCCACAGTTCTAACTAAATTATATAGTTTTTTAATGTCTTCACTTAATCTATCTAACTTATATTCCTTTAAAAGAAGCATCCCTTTTAATAAGTCAAAGTCTTTTAATCCTAGTTCTATGGCTTCCATTATGCTGGTATTTAGAAGTTCATTTGATTTAACATCATCCAGAACATCAAAGAGTGGATCAATTTTACTTTCAATAGGATTTTCCCTTAGTATTTTTCCACAAAAGGAATGAATTGTTGAGATATTTGATTTCTCCATATCCCTATAAAATCTTGTCCATTGGGGTCCCTTGTAAAAATTATTTCGTATTTCTTTTCTAATTCTTTCTATCATTTCCCCAGTTGCCTTTTTTGTAAAGGTAATAGCAACGATGGATTCTACCTCTTTGTTCTCCTCCAGGTTTCCATATTGGAGTATATATACAAACCTTTCCGTTAATACCTTAGTCTTACCAGTCCCCGCACCTGCATTAACGGCCACATTTCTGTCTATTGTTTTAATTGCCTTAAGCTGAGGGTCAAATTCCATATCCATCATTCCACCTCCAATACCTTTTCATATCTGCATATATCCTTATATGGGCAATAGGGTGAGCAGTCAAGGGGAGCTACTGAGAAATCACCATTAGAAATATTTTCTACTATTTTAAAGATCTTCTCTTTGGAGTCATCCAAGATTTGAGTCCATTTAGCCCTATCCATAGCACCCTTTTGTCTATTGTTTATAAAGCTAGCCTCGCCTAAAATACCCATAGCTACATGAAACTTACCATCTGAAATTGTGGAATAAGCTCCTGCAATTACCTCTCTCTCCTTCTGTGACATTATATAGACAGGAAGTTGTAGAGATAGTCCACTTTCAATGTGAGTAATATCTTTCTTGCCATAGGAGCTTGATTTATAATCCATTACTAGGTATTTATCGGATTCTGTTAGCTTATCGATTCTGTCAATAACTCCTCTAAATCTTATTTTTTTGCCATTGAGTTCCAGAGCAAAGTCATCATTTCTACCAAATTCAACTTCAAATTCGCAAGGTATTCTCTTCTCTTTCTTTAGTTTAATTATATCTTCAAGGATAAAATTAGAAAGTCTTAAATAAATATTTTCAATAATTAGTAGCTCGCTTTTGACGTCCTCCTTATAACCTTTAGCAGCACACTCTTTAAATGTAACTCCTCTTAAATAATCCAGAGTGCCATGGAAATCAAATCCATCTAAATCCTTTTCCAGTTCCTTTTTATACTTGTTATAGTAATTAAAAAGAACCCCATGGTAAATCGAGCCCATATCAATTGGCGTATGTGCTTCTACCTCTCTTCCCATTTCCTCTACTTTAAAGTAATTATTAAGCATGAAACGATAAGGGCATTGGCTATATCCTTCTAAATAGGATATAGAGTAAACCATATCCCCCAGGTCATTACCTAGTATCTCTATAATGTCCCTATCATCAAGCTTACCACTATAATGATTAAGAGTACTCTCTGCTCTTCGGAGTTGAATTTTAGTCTTTTCATTTATTTCTAAAAGGGTACCTGGATCCATTTTGTTATGAAGTGTAATATAATCCCTATCCAATTTATCCCCGAAATAGTTATATAGAAGGGAATTGGTAAAGTCATTCATACAGGTAGAATCTTCTATTTTAGATGAGATACTATATGACATGAATTATCCTCCTATATACC
>CAZHLF010000013.1:0-1735 GCA_964532845.1 uncultured Tissierella sp. | reverse complement strand
TCTATTTTAGATGAGATTAAATAATCCATTGGGATAGAAGTCCTTTTCGTTTTATCCTCTATGTCATCACCATCAATTCTCCATAATACTTCTTCTAAAAACATAGAAGGTATACTTTTTCCTTCGTTTTCATTTTCGCTATATGACATATAAAGTCTTTCCCTGCAGCTGGAAATAATAGTTGTGAACTTTAAGGCCTCATTGGAGAATCTTTCATAATAATCCATATAATCAATACCTATATCTTTAAGACTTCCGTAATTATCATCATTTAGGAAGAAGTTATGATTGTCTATCCTAGGATAGTTTTCTTGAGATAGACCTACTACAAAAAGATACTTAAAAGAGGTTCCTCTAATATTAATAGGTTGGAGTATATTTAGACCATTTAAGTCTTCTTCCAATTCTAAAATAGTTTCACTAAGGAGATAATCCTCCAATACTAGGTAATAATCCTCTAAACTGATCTCATTAGTAATTATATCTATCTCATTCATTTTAAGGAGTAAAGCCTTTAGCTTTTCTAGAGTGGCTAAATCTCTATGAAATAGTTCCGGATTATTCTGTCCTATAATGGTGACTTTTTTATCTATGTTATAATTTTTTATTAAGTTTAAAAAATATTCATTGTAATGGATTATTTTATCCACTGGAGAAATCCCTGAATTTTCCATCTTTAAACCATCAACCAGAGCTATTAAATCATTAAGTGAGCTTAGTGGTATCATAAGTTCTTTATTGTCATTAAGTAGTGCTTCAAGGTCTTCTAAGTTATTAAAACTTAAACGTCTTAAGATATACTCCATTTCTTCCTTATTAGTATTACACATAGGAAAATAGCTGGATTTAACCCTATTTATGATATTATTTCTTGTACTATTAATTTTGGTGTTAATTAAGTTACAAAACTCCTTTACCATTGGAAGTTGAATTAAAGAAGTTCTCCCTCCCAATTTAAGAGGTAGATTCTCCTCCTGAGCAACTTTAAATAAAGGCTTGAGATAGTTGTCTGAAAGAACTACCAGCCCAATATTAGAAATACTCTCTCCATTTATTAACAGCCTTTTAATCTCCCTGATTATCTTTTTATATTCAAGATAAGTTGAAGGAGCTATTATTAGTTCAATATTTTCAGTGGGCTTCATTTTTTCTTCATTGAAGCTAAATAATCTATCAGATAAGGAATGGAATAAATTATCACTATGGTTTTCTATGAAAAGGATATTAAATCCTATTTCTGTCAGTTCATTAATTGTGTGCTTTAAAATCCTATTATTGCTTTGATTATTGAAGGGAATATTTATGTAAATATCTATATCTCTATTGTATAATTCTTTGATGATTTCCAATTCAACGGGCCTAAAATCATAAAATTCATCTATAATAATAAAATCCAGGCTACTCAAATACTCTTTTCTTTCTTTTAGTCCGGCTATGGAATTTAAATAATCACTTTCCCTATCTGTTAAGCGGAGTAATTGGAGAGTCTCTTCATACTTTTCATATATGATGCCAATTTCCTTGTATTTTTCATCATTTGGTGACTTCTCAAAATACATATCCACAGTTAAGAGAGACCTTTTTATTTCTCGGATTATTGAGATTATGCTTTCTATAAAACCCTTCATCTTGATAAAATCTTTATAATAGCTTAGTTCATCATTAGCAGCAAGCTCTGCAAGAATGTTTCTTAAAATCAGGCTTTTCATTGGGTCATTTAATGTCTTTAAGAAGT
>CAZHLF010000012.1:1667-21923 GCA_964532845.1 uncultured Tissierella sp. | reverse complement strand
GTATCATAAAGCTGGTCAGCATTCATCTCTCCAAGACCCTTATATCTTTGAATAGAATAGTTGGTTCTTCCTACTTCATTTAAGAAATCATCCAACTCCTTATCGCTATAGCAATAAGCTTCACGTTTCCCCTTAGTAACCTTATACAAAGGAGGTTGAGCAATATATATATGACCATTATCGATAAGCTCCTTCATATATCTAAAGAAGAAGGTCAGTAGAAGTGTTCTTATGTGAGCACCATCTACGTCGGCATCGGTCATTATGATGATTTTACCATATCTTAATTTTTCAATATTGAATTCATTACCAATACCAGTACCAAATGCAGTAATCATGGACTTGATTTCCTCATAGCCTAGAACCTTGTCAAGTCTTGCTTTTTCAACATTCATTATCTTACCCTTAAGAGGTAGAATTGCCTGGAATCTTCTGTCCCTTCCCTGTTTAGCACTACCACCCGCAGAATCTCCCTCGACAAGGTAGACTTCTGTTTCTTTTATGTCACTGGATTGGCAGTCTGCTAACTTACCTGGTAGAGTAATACTATCAAAAATAGATCTCTTTCTTGTTAAATCTCTGGCCTTTCTTGCTGCTTCTCTTGCCCTTTGGGAATTTACAGCTTTATCCAGAATTATCTTTCCATCCTTTGGATTTTCCTCTAGAAAAGTAGTCAAAAACTCTACTACTACGGATTCAACAATACTTCTTGTTTCACTGTTTCCTAATTTTCCCTTAGTTTGTCCTTCAAACTGAGGATCTGGTAGCTTTACGGAAAGAACAGCTGTTAATCCCTCTCTTACGTCTTCACCAGAAAGATTTTCTTCCTTCTCCTTAATGTGGTTGTACTTTCTACCATAGTCGTTCATTACCCTAGTAAGAGCTGATCTAAGACCTGAAAGATGGGTACCACCATCAATAGTATTTATATTGTTGGCAAAGGTAAATACATTTTCTGTATATGCATCTGTATATTGCATAGCAAGTTCAACTGTAGTTCCATCCTTTACCCCTTCCATATAAATTACCTGCTTATGAAGAGGAGTTTTATTTTTATTTATATATTGAACAAAAGAAGCAATTCCTCCTTCATAGTGGAATTCTTTATGTGTATTAGTTCTTTCATCATGGATTATTATCTTAATTCCTTTATTTAAAAAGGCCATTTCTCTAAATCTATATTCTAGAGTTTCAAAGGAAAACTCTACTGTTTCAAATATTTCTTCATCAGGCATAAAGTGAATAGTAGTTCCAGTTAAATTGGAGTTTCCTATAGGTTGAAGTTCAGTAACTGCAACACCTCTTTCAAATCGTTGCATATATTCCATTCCATCTCTTCTAACCTTTGCAACAAGCCACTTGGATAAAGCATTTACTACAGATACACCTACACCATGAAGACCACCTGATACCTTGTATGCAGAGTTGTTAAACTTTCCACCAGCATGAAGGATTGTAAGTACTGTTTCTACAGTTGATTTTCCTGTTTGTGGATGAACTTCTACTGGTATACCACTACCATTATCCTCAACAGAACATGAACCATCCTGATTTAAAGTAACAATTATGGTATCACAAATTCCTGCCAAAGCCTCATCTATACTATTATCTACAACTTCGTAAACAAGGTGATGAAGACCCTTTGGACCCGTACTACCTATATACATACCAGGTCTTTTTCTTACGGGATCCAGACCTGTTAATACCTGAATATCACTGGCTGTATAATGTCTATCGCCATTACCATTCCCATTTCCTAAAATTTCGTTATCCATAGTCTCACTCCTTAAACTCTTTTCTCTAGACTTCCATTTTCAATATAGTAAATGGATTTATCAATATTTCCTATGGATTTGAAGTCCACAGCATCTGTTACTGTTATAAATGTTTGCATTTCACCAAAGGATTTTGTCAGATGATTTCTTCTATCTTCATCAAGTTCAGAGAATACATCATCTAATAATACCACAGGATACATACCTCTGTCTTTTTTAATCAGCTCTACCTCGGCCATCTTTAGAGTAAGAACTGTAGTCCTTTGCTGTCCCTGAGACCCAAATGTCCTTACATCTTTACCATTTATATATATAAACAAATCATCCCTATGAGGTCCGATTTCAGTAGTACCACATTCTAAGTCTCGAATACTGCTATCCTTAAGAACTTTTAAGTACTGCTTTTCCATCTGGGATCTATTTTCTAATATTGGTACATTGGTACTATACTTAATATTGATATCTTCAATGCCATAGGTAAATTTCTTGTGTACATCTTTACAAATATTAGTAAGCTCTCTAATAAATGCTGCTCTTTCAAGAACTATACTAGTTCCCAGCTTGGCCAATTGGGTATCAAATAAGTCCAATATACTTAAATCCTTGTTAAATCGATTTGATTTTAAAATCTTACTTCTTTGAAAGAGTACGCTATAATATCTACTATGATTATAATTATAGACAGGTTTAAGTTGGGAAATACCCTGATCAAGAAACGTCCTTCTCTCTTGGGGGCCTTCCTTTACAATTTTTAAATCATCTGGATTGAATATTACAACGCTTAGACCGGAATTCAACTCCTTATGACTCTTTAATTCCTGTTTGTTTATTCTAATTATCTTTGGCTTTTCCTTATCTAACTTTAGCTCGACAAACTTATCAAAGCTTCCAATCATCATATTTGCCCCAATATATGCTTCATTCTTTTCAAAATGAATAATATCCTTATCTTTATTTGTCCGAAAGGATTTCCCAGTAGAGCACATATATATAGCTTCTAGTAGATTAGTTTTACCTTGAGCATTTTTTCCTATAAAGATATTGATATTTTTGTTGAAGCCAATATTGATGCTATGATAATTTCTAAAATTAATCAGCCTTATGCCCTTTACATTCAAAAATTACACCTCATTTAAGTGCTGAGTCTCACTTAGCAATTCATCACACAAAAGAACAAGGCATTATTCACCTTGTTTTATCTTAAATTTTTCATCCTGAAATTCTATTATATCATTATTTCTCAATTTTTTCCCACGCATAGTACAAACTTCTCCATTAACCTTTACCATCCCGTCAGCAATAAGCATCTTTGCCTGCCCACCAGTTTGAACTATTGCTGCTAGTTTTATGAAGGAATCAAGCTTTATATATTCGGTTTCTATAAAAATTTCGTTCACTTGGATCACATCGTTTCTATTTAATTTTTTTACTAAGTTTTAATTGACAATTGACAGTTGACAATTGTCAATTAGAAAAGAATAAATAAAAAACTTATTCTATATTTAATGAATCCTTAGTTGATTTACTATTGAGTTTAATATTCTACATAACTCTTTACATTTCAATAGATAATTGTTGTGTAAATTATGTTCTAAATAATTTGTTTCAAATAGTAATTCAATCCAGTATTCTGTCTCCTTTGCTTCCTTAAGAGCGATATTCATTTTAGATAGAAAATCTTTCTTGCTTTGACCATCTGTAGCTTCCCTAATATTTGCACCAATACTAGTACCAGATCTTAATAGTTGCTTAGATAATACATATTCATTCTTTTTAGTTAGATATTTGTAAATATTTATCGTATCTATCGCAAAACTATATGATTTATTAGCTACTAAATTATCAGCCATTTGACCACTCCTAAAATGTTTTAATTGTCAACTGTCCATTGTCCATTGTCAATTGTCAATTGTTAGAAATCATCTTGTGCCAATCTTACTGGTAATACTAGATAAGTATAGCTATCATCATCTACTCCAGTTATTATACATGGATTTAAGCTTCCCATAAAGTTAAGTTGGATTTCTTCTGCATCCATGATTTTAATTCCTTCCAGTATATATCTGGAATTACAGGCGATATTTAGGTTTTCTCCATTTTGTGTACTTGAAATCTGCTCAAATACATCTCCGATTTCTGAGTTGGACCTTATTATAACCTGTTCATCTAATACATTTAATCTTACAAGATTTGCTTTTTCTTCTTTAGCTAATAAGGATGCTCTTTCAAGACCGTTTTGGAATTCTCTCTTATTTACAATAACATTGGTTTTATGATCTTTTCTCATTATATCCTTATAATTGAAGAATTGACCGTCAAGTAATCTTGTATATACTATAGTATCTCCAATATTGAAAACTACCTGTCCTTGGGCATAACTAATGTTTATATCCTCTTCCCTATCATCTAATATCTTATTAAGTTCGTTTAAGGATCTTCCAGGAACTATAATCTTTAAACTAACATCTGATTTAGTAGGAATTTTTCTCAAAGCCAATCTATATCCATCTAAAGAAACAAATGATATTACATTGTTTTCAATTTCAAGTAATACTCCAGTTAAGGATGGTCTTGTTTCATCCTGAGTTGTAGCAAATACAGTTTGTCTTATGGCATTTTTAAATAAATCCTTTGGAAGCACAAAGCTTTTCTCTTCAATTACTAAAGGTAAATCAGGATAATCCTCTCCTGGATTTCCTATTATATTGAACTCGGAGTTTTCACATTTGATATTTATATTGTTGTTATTTACTTCTATATTAATCCAAGCATCAGGAAGCTTCTTTATTATCTCTCCAAATATTTTTGAATTAACTACTATACTTCCTTCATGTTGAACTTCTGCTTGGACAAATGTTTCGATACTTATTTCTAAATCAGTTGCTGTTAGTTTTATTCTATCCTTTTGGGCTTCTATTAATATTCCATCTAATATCTGTAGGGTTGTTCTTGAGGATATACCTTTTTGGGCTATATTTATGTGCTTTGCAAGGTCTCTTTGATTAACTATAAATTTCATTTATCTTCCTCCTTAAAAAGTAGAAAAGTTTTTATATAAAAGTAAAGGTAACTTCTCTTGTTATTCATTGATGAAAAGTCCTTTTAAATAAAGCTTTTAAGATTTGAACTTTTCGATTCGTAATAGAAATAATTATAAAGAATATAGTAGTAATAGTAGTAGGACATGTTATTATGTGGATAAGTCATTTTTACGTTCAAGTTGAAGTTTTTCTTTAACTTAATAACATGTGGATAACTCCTTAAAGTTATTTTAAATTGTCCACATCAACTTTTAAGATCCTCTATCATATTATCTATTTTTCTTCTTAGATTATTATCTGTTGTTAAATCTTGATTAATTTTATCGCAAGCATGGATTACTGTAGTATGGTCCCTACCTCCAAATTCATCTCCTATTTTAGGAAGAGAAAGATCTGTTAACTCACGTGTCAAGTACATTGCGATCTGTCTTGGATATGCAATAGCTCTAGTTCTTTTCTTAGAGTTGAATTCTTCCATTTTAATTTTATATGTTTTGGATACTATTTCCTTTATAGTATCTACTGTAACTTCCTTAGGTTTATTGCTTGAAAGTATATCCTTTAGGGCCTCCTCCACCAACTCTCCATCTATTTTCCTATTGGTTAGGGATGAATATGCTACAACCCTTATTAATGCTCCTTCCAACTCTCTTATATTGGACTGAATTTTACTTCCAATATAGCTCATAACATCATCTGAAATCTCAATGTTCTCCATATTGGCTTTCTTTCTAAGAATAGCAATTCTTGTTTCCAAATCAGGTGGTTGAATATCAGCAATAAGACCCCATTCAAATCTTGAACGAAGTCTGTCCTCAAGTGTTGGAATCTCCTTTGGTGGCCTATCACTGGAGATTATAATCTGTTTGTTTGCTTCATGTAATGCATTAAATGTATGGAAAAACTCCTCCTGAGTTCCTTCCTTTCCTGCTATGAATTGAATATCATCTACAAGAAGTACATCTATATTTCTATATTTGTTCCTAAACTCTTCATTTCTATATTCCCTAATAGAGTTAATCAATTCATTTGTAAATTTTTCACTGGTTACATAAACTACCTTCGAGTTTGGATTTTGACTCAATATGTAATGACCAATAGCATGCATTAAGTGAGTCTTTCCTAGACCTACTCCTCCGTATAAAAACAGTGGATTATAAGCCTGTGCTGGTGCTTCAGCTACAGCAAGGGATGCAGCATGAGCAAATCTGTTTGAATTTCCAATAACAAATGTATTAAATGTATACTTTGGATTTAACTGCGATCTTTGATTATTTTCAGGAATTTCCTGAATAGCAGCTTGTCCATTGTCATAATGTGTTTCTTCCCCGGGAATAATAAATTCTACCAAGTAGTCCTTTGCTGTTACCTGTTTAATGGAATTTTTGATTAAGTTGAAATATCTACCGGTTAAAATTCCTTTTGTGAAGTCATTTGGCGCACCAAGAACTATTTTATCATCCGTCAAACTAACTGGTTCAATAGATTTAAGCCAGGTATTGAAGCTGACCTCCGTCAACTCTACTTTAATAACATTTAGGACATCTTTCCACAGGGAATCCAAGTTTGAAGCCATAATATACCTCCTAAGACAAGAATAAAAAAAGGTTAACTTTTTTATTCATAATAAAAAAGCTTTTAATAAGTGTTTATGTCACTTTATTTGTTATTCATATACGAAAAATTAACTATCCACATATTTATCAACAAAATAAGATAAATATTAAAGTTAAGTTAACCTAAAATTTAGGTAATAAATTGTGAATAATTTTATCAACAGCGTGTGAATTAGATTAAAAAATGTTTAAGCACAATAATTATCCACATAAAAATTAAATCTAATTTTGTGGACAAAAACTTAAACAAAATCCTTAAAATAACCGATATAAATTTATAAATACAGAACTTATCCACAAAATATCCACATTCTGTGTATAACTTTGTGGATTTTAAGTAATGGAAAAGTTATCAACACTCTTTTTATATCATAACAAATCTTGTAATAAGATTCAATAAAATTATCCACAAGTACACACCTTGTTGATAACATTTTTTGATTATAGTAACTTAAATATGTCCCCAGCTACAAAAGCTACTAAAACCCAGGGTCGGAAACTATAAATTATTAGAGATTCCTCAAAAATTAAAAGAGTTAGCTACGATAAAATCAATGTCAATGAAAAATCTTGACATAATGGGGTAAGATAAATATAATCTATAGTAGTGTGTAATTTTTTATGATATGAAAAATCTATATTGAACATATATAGGTATCATTTAAGGAGGTGTTTTTTAATGAAAAGGACTCATCAACCAAAGAAGAGACAAAGAAGTGTAGAACATGGTTTTAGAAAGAGAATGAGCACAAGATCAGGAAGAGAAGTTATAAAAGCTAGAAGAAGAAGAGGAAGAAAGAAATTAACAGCATAGGCCGCTATTTGGTGGCCTTTTTATTACGAATAAGAAAGTCATACTATTCAAATTTGTATTTGGTGACTTTACGTAAATGAGTAACAAGAAAGAAATGCTATATCTAACATTTATTAGAAGCATTTCTTATTACGAGTAGGAAAGTCAAACTATTTAAATATTTATTTAGTGACTTTCCGTAAATGAGTAACAAGAAATGTAACATCTAACGCTTTATTAGAAGCATTTCTTATTGCTGGTTATAGCTTCATAGGAGGCTCTATGGAAAGAAATTATCGTTTAAGAAAAAACCTGGAGTTTAAAAAGGTTTATAGTGGTGGAAAGAACTTTTGGAATAGAAATCTTACATTATATATAAAGAAGAATGGATTGGAAGAGTCTAGATTCGGCATTACAATTACTAAAAAGGTTGGAAATGCAGTAGTAAGAAATAAAATCAGAAGACGAATCAAAGAAATTTATAGACTAAATTTTTACAGAATAAAGAATGGATATGATTTGATTTTTATTCCAAAGAAAAATGTGTTAGAAATATCCTACGATGAATTGGAGAGTGCCGTAATACATATATTAAGGATTTCTCGAATGCTAAAGGATTGATATTAATGACAAAAATAGCTATATTATTAATTAAATTTTATCAAAAGATTATATCAAAGTATATATTAACTGGGAAAAATTGCAGATTTTATCCAACATGTTCTGAATATTCTCTTCAAGCATATACCAAATACGGCTTCTTTAAAGGAAGCTATTTATCTATGAGGAGAATTCTCAAATGTAATCCATTCCACGATGGTGGATATGATCCGCTTAAATGATAGGGGGCAACTAAATGACAGCGTTTCTAGGAAATATTCTAGGACCGGTACTAAAATTCACATATGATATGGTATCAAAATTGGGTCCGGAACCTGAGAATTTTTCATTTTATGCAATGGCAATTCTCTTAACTACAATAATATTTAAACTAATGTTATTACCATTGAACCTTCGTCAAGCAAAATCATCTAAACAGATGGCTGAAATACAACCTTTGATGAAGGAAATTCAAACTAAATATAAAAATGACCCTCAAACAATGAATGCAAAGCTACAAGAATTATATAAAACACATAATTACAATCCTGCATCAGGATGTTTACCATTGTTGATACAATTACCAATAATATTAGCATTCTTTGCTGTGTTCAGAGAACCAGCTAAATATGCATTTACTGAACCAGGAGTATATGAATCTTTGAATAAGACATTCTTCTGGATAAAGAACTTGGATTTACCTGATCCATTTATGTTTGGACTTCCATTACTATCAGCAGCAACGACATATGTACAAACACTTACAATGCCACAAAGTCAGGATGCACAGGCTGCTTCAACAATGAAAACAATGAATATTATGATGCCAGTTATGATATTCTTCGCGGCTAAGGGATTCCCGGCTGGATTAGCATTATACTGGTTAGCAGGTAATATATTCACAATAGTACAGCAACTTATATCTAAAAGGTCTTTACCAAAGGTTAAGGAGGAAAAATAGATATGGAATTTGTAGTAAAGTCAGCAAAAACAGTAGAAGAAGCCTTAAAAGCAGCTCTTTTAGAACTTAATGCTAAGGAAAGTGAAGTAGAGGTTGAAGTAATCGAAGAGCCTAGCAAAGGACTATTTGGATTAATAGGTGCAAAGGAAGCTAAGATTAAGGTAACACTAAAGTATAACCCAATTGAAATAGCTGATAACTTTCTGATGAAGATCTTTACTACCATGGGCATAGAAGCCAAAAATGACATCAAATTAGAAGAAAATATTTTAAAGGTTGATGTTAAGGATATTTCTCCTTCAGACATGGGAATACTAATAGGTAAGAGGGGTAATACCCTGGATTCAATTCAATATCTTCTTAGTCTAGCACTAAACAAGCAAAGAGAAGATTTCTTAAAGGTTGTAGTGGATTCTGAGGGCTATAGAGAAAAAAGGGAAGAAACCCTTATTAGACTAGCTCAAAAGATGGCTGAGAAAGCTAAACTAGGCAGAAGACCAGTAAAACTAGAGCCAATGAATCCATATGAAAGAAGAGTAATACATTCTACACTTCAAAGTATTGATGGTGTAAATACTTACTCAGAAGGCGAAGAGCCATATAGAAGAGTAGTAATCATTTCAAAGTAACTGACAAAAGCCCTATATGGGCTTTTTTGTTTAATATGAGTTGTTATTAGGAAGAGAGGAATGTTATGTCTGATACAATAGCTGCAATTTCAACTGCTATAGGAGAATCTGGAATTGGAATTGTTAGAATGAGTGGTACTGAATCCATAAATATCGCTGATATGGTATTTAAGGGAGCAAAAACAAAGACAAAAGAAAATAGAAAATTAACTTATGGATATATAATGGATGATGACAAGATAATTGATGAGGTCCTTATTGCCTTTATGAATGGACCATATACCTATACTAGGGAGAATATGGTGGAAATTTACTGCCATGGAGGTATTATCTCTGTTAGAAAAATACTGGAATTGCTTCTTCAAAGGGGAGCAAGACTTGCAGAGCCTGGAGAATTTACAAAGCGCGCATTTTTAAATGGAAGATTGGATTTAGTGCAAGCTGAGGCTGTAATAGATATCATCCGTTCAAAGACGGATAAAAGTTTCCAAGTATCACTTGATCAATTGGAAGGAAATCTCTCTGCAATAATTAAGGAAATAAGAAACACACTACTTGGAATGATTGCTCATATAGAGGTAAGCATTGATTTTCCTGAGGAGGATGTAGAGGTTTCTACACTAGAAGAGTTGGAAAATAATGCATTGGAAGTTAAGGAAAAAATAACTGCTTTACTTTCCACTGCTGATAGAGGTAAAATCCTTAGGGATGGTCTAAATACAGTAATTCTAGGAAAACCCAATGTAGGTAAATCCTCTCTTCTAAATGCAGTTTTAAGGGAAAATAGAGCAATAGTAACAGATATTCCAGGGACAACAAGAGACATTATCGAAGAATATATAAATATAGATGGAATTCCACTTAAGATAATAGATACGGCAGGAATTAGAGAAACTTCTGATGTAGTAGAAAAAATTGGTGTGGATAGAGCTAAGAGAACAGTAGAAGAAGCCGACTTAATCATAGCAATATTCGATATTTCCAGGGAATTAAGTGAAGAGGATCATCAGATACTTGAACTTATAAAGGATAAGAAGACAATAATCCTATTAAATAAGACTGACTTGCCTAATGTATATGATGAAGATTACTTTAAGAATTATGTGAAGAATATCCAAATTATCTCTACTTCTATTACAAAAGGAGTAGGTATTGAAGAACTGGAAAACAGTATTAGGAACATGTTTTATTCAGGAAATGTAGAAATAAAATCAGATATAGTAATAAATAATGTAAGACATAAAAACCAACTAGATAAGGCACTAAAGAATATACTAAGCGTAATAGAAGATTTAAATGCAAATGTACCTTTGGATTGCCTTGAGGTTGATTTAAAGAACTGTTGGGAAAATCTAGGAGAAATCTCAGGAGACACTATTGGTGAAGATATTCTAGATAGGATATTCTCGGAGTTTTGTATAGGAAAATAAAAGATAGTGAAGAGTGAATAGTGAAGAGTGAATAGTTTAACTAGTAGTTAAAAATTAGAGTCCTAAGATGTAGGGGATTCCTTTGGTATTCAGAATACCCGAAAGAATGACCCCGTCATAGTTATTCACTATTCACCATTAGTTATTCACTAATATTAGAAAGGTGACTTTAATGAAAGAAGTAAAAAGATACATCGCAGATGATTTTGATGTTGTAGTTATAGGTGCTGGACATGCTGGGATTGAGGCTGCTCTTGCTAGTAGCAGAATGGGTTTAAAGACCCTTATTATGACTATAAGTCTGGACGCTATAGCTGCATTATCATGTAATCCAAATATAGGT
This sequence comes from uncultured Tissierella sp., assembly GCA_964532845.1. Lineage (GTDB taxonomy): Bacteria > Bacillota > Clostridia > Tissierellales > Tissierellaceae > Tissierella_B. Next base: position 10,735 of record CAZHLF010000012.1, on the reverse strand, counting down.
GGTACAGGAAAAGGACATTTAGTTAGAGAAATCGACGCCCTTGGCGGAGAAATGGCTATAAATATAGATAAATCTTTTATACAATCGAGAATGTTAAATACTTCAAAGGGGCCAGCAGTTCATTCATTACGTGTACAGGCTGATAAGAAAGAGTACCATACAGAAATGAAGAAGGTTCTTGAAGATGAGCCAAACTTGATTTTAAGACAAGGTGAAATTGTAGAAATATTATTCCATGATGATAAGGTAGCTGGAGTTTTAACCAGAACTGGAGCAGTATATAATACTAAGGCTGTAGTTGTTGCAACTGGAACATACCTTAGAGGTAGAGTATATATAGGTGAAGTAAATTACCCTTCAGGTCCTGATGGAATGCAACCTTCATTACTACTATCGGATAATCTCTTGGAAAAAGGTTTTAATCTTCGACGCATGAAAACAGGTACTCCTGCCAGGGTGCATATGGACAGCGTAGATTATTCTAAGATTGAGATTCAGCCAGGAGATGAGGAAATTATTCCATTTTCCTTCTTAAATATGGATAAGAAGTATGATAGACCACAAATTCCATGCTGGTTAACATATACAACTGAAGAAACCCATGAGATAATTAGACAAAATATCTCAAGGTCTCCAATGTATGCAGGTGATATAGAGGGAGTAGGTCCTAGATATTGTCCATCCATAGAAGACAAGGTAATCCGTTTTGCAGACAAGGATAGACATCAGGTATTTATTGAGCCTGAAGGATTAACCACTAAGGAAATGTATGTACAAGGCTGCAGCTCAACTTTACCTGAAGAGGTTCAAATTCAAATGTACAAAAAAATTATTGGGCTTGAAAATGTAAGATTTATGAGAAGTGCATATGCCATTGAGTATGATTCAATAGATCCAACTATATTAAAAAGAACCTTAGAGCACAAGGAGATAAAAAACCTGTTCTTTGCAGGACAAATCAATGGATCCTCAGGATATGAAGAAGCCGCAAGCCAGGGACTAATAGCTGGAATAAATGCAGCTCAGAATATATTAGGAAGAGAACCATTTATTTTAGATAGATCTGAAGCTTATATAGGAGTTCTTATAGATGACTTAGTAACAAAGGGTACAGATGAACCTTATAGAATGATGACATCAAGGGCAGAATATAGATTGACATTGAGACAGGATAATGCAGATTTAAGACTTACTGAAAAAGGTTACCAAATTGGATTAGTAACTGAGGATAGATATAAGAAGACTCTTGAGAAAAAAGAAGCTATACAAAAAGAGTTAGAAAGACTTAAGAAAGTAATGATCAATCCTACTGATGAAAATGTGGCAATTATGGAAAAATTAGGCACAACACCTTCTAAAGGCTCTATAAGCCTTTATGAGCTTATTAGACGCCCGGAGATACAATACGATGCCACAGGCGATTTGGACCCCAATAGAGGTCATTTACAAAGAGAAGTTCGTCTGCAAGTAGAAACACAAATTAAGTACGAGGGATATATTAAAAAGCAAATGATTCAAATCGAGCAGTTTAAAAAGTTGGAAAACAAGAAATTATCCTTGGAGCAAGACTACTCTGAAGTAAAAGGTTTAAGTAATGAAGCAAAGCAAAAACTAAATAAGTTCAAGCCAGATTCAGTAGGTCAAGCTTCAAGAATTTCTGGAGTGTCACCTTCTGACATAAATGTACTTTTAATTTATCTGGAGCAGAAGAGAAGAAGTGCAAAGGAGAATATTTAGATGGATATAATGTTAAAGGGGAGTAAGGAACTAAATATAGAGCTTAATGAAGAAATGCTTGAGAAATTCTCTAAGTATAAGGATTTATTAAAGGAATGGAATGAAAAGATCAACATCACCACTATTACTGATGATGTAGAAATCGACCAGAAACATTTCTTAGATAGCCTAACAGTTTTGAATTCTGATTTATTTAATGGAGCCAAGAAGGTTATAGACATAGGTACAGGGGGAGGATTTCCTGGAATTCCTATAAAGATAGCAAACCCTCTATTGGAAATAACCTTACTTGATAGCTTAAATAAGAGGATAATATTTTTAAACGAAGTCATTAACCGCCTAAATCTACAAGGGATTTCAGCGATCCATGGAAGAGCTGAAGAATATAGTATTACAGAAAAGTATAGGGAAAAATATGATATAGCAGTATCTAGAGCGGTTGCTCCCCTTAATACATTAAGTGAATACTGCATTCCTTTTGTTAAAGTTGGAGGATATTTCGTATCCATGAAAGGTCCTGATGTAGAAGAAGAGCTTAAACTGAGTAAAAATGCTATTAACCTTCTTGGTGGAAAGCTACTTGATGTAAAAAAGATAGAAATTCCAAATACCGATATTATACATTCTTTGATAATAATCGAGAAAATAAAACCTACTCCGACAAAATATCCTCGTGGTGGAGGCAAACCAAGAAAGAATCCGCTGTAATATGAAGGAATTTGTATGAAAATACTCTGGAAATAAAGAAGGGAAATAATTAGTTTTTATCGAATAATTGGGCATACACTTTAGAAAAGAGGGGTAGTATGACTACATTTCGTGAGATAAAAAGTATACCAATTAATTCAATAAGACCTAATCCCTATCAACCAAGAAAAATATTTAGCCAAAAAGGTCTGGAGGAATTATCCCAGTCTATAAAATCCTTTGGGGTAATTCAACCTATAAGTGTAAGAAGGATAAATCAGGATTACTATGAATTAGTTGCAGGGGAGAGAAGATTAAGAGCCACTGAGTTGGCTAACTTAAAGGTTATACCTGCAATTGTTGTAGATTATAGGGATAAGGAATCAGCATTAGTAGCTTTGGTGGAGAATCTTCAAAGAGAAGACTTGAATTTTATAGAAGAGGCTGAAGGTTACAATAGTTTAATGGAAGATCATCATTTTACTCAAAGTGAACTGGCAGAAAAACTAGGTAAATCTCAGTCAACCATAGCGAATAAACTAAGATTACTCAGACTTCCTACAGATATTAAAAAGACACTTATAGAGGAGAACCTTACAGAAAGACATGGGAGAGCTCTATTGAAGTTACCCGATGATAACCTGAGACGAATAGTGTTAGAGAAAACCATAAACAGCGAGTTAAATGTAAGTGGAACTGAAGCTGTTGTAGAGGATATACTGGATAATCTCAGACGTAAAGAGGAGAAGTCATATAAACAAAATATAAAATCTCTGATAAGTATTAGGATATATCTTAACACTATAAAAAAAGCCTATAAAGCCATAAGAGAATATGGAATAAATGCAGAGGATGGAGAAGAGGACAAAGGAGACTATATTTTAGTATCAATAAAGGTTCCCAAAACCACTTAAATACAATGTTTTACAAGAATGTTCCACGTGGAACATTGACCATTTTACAGGTGGAATTACAAATTAATATGATAGATAAAACAAAAATGTTCCACGTGGAACATTTTTTGTTTTGTATTAATATAAATACATGATATTATATATCTAATACGACATAATTTGGAGGTGAAATATGGGTAAAATCGTTGCAATTTTTAATCAAAAGGGAGGAGTAGGTAAAACTACCACTAGTATCAACCTATCTGCTGGTGTTGGAAAGCTTGGTAAGAAAGTACTTCTAATAGATTTAGATCCTCAGGGAAATTCAACAAGTGGATTAGGTATAGAGAAAAATAACGTAGAAAACATAATATACGATGTGTTGGCAATGGATGAGGATATAGAAAACTCAATATATGATACTTCAGCCGAAAACTTAAGACTAATACCCTCAAACAATCAATTGGCTGGCCTGGAAATTGAATTTGCAAGGGCTGGAAATTGGGAAAATGTATTAAAAGATAAACTTCAGAATATAAAGGAAGATTATGACTATATATTTATAGATTGTCCACCATCATTGGGTATATTAAGCGTATTAGCATTAATAGCAGCTGATAGCGTTATTATTCCAATACAATGTGAATACTATGCACTTGAAGGTGTAAGTCAGCTCTTCCAAACTATAGAGATGGTTAAAAGAAGTTACAATCCAAATTTGGATATAGAAGGGGTAGTGTTGAGTATGTTTGATGGTAGAACAAACCTATCTATCCAAGTAGTTGAAGAAGTAAAGGCATTTTTCAAAGGAAAGGTCTATACCAATATCATACCTAGAAATGTAAGATTAGCTGAAGCTCCATCATATGGACTATCCATTATGGATTATGATGAAAAATCTAAGGGAGCAGAAGCATATATGGAGTTAGCTGAAGAATTCCTATATTTACAGGATTAGTTTAGAAAGGATGAGGGATTTGACTACTAAAAAACGAGGGTTAGGTAAAGGTCTTTCAGCACTGATTTCTGACAAAGCTGCTGTAGATAATCTACTTAATGAAGAAAAACGAACTGACGAAAAAATTGAATTAATTGATATTAATCTTATAATTCGCAATGACGATCAGCCGAGAAAACACTTTGATGATGAATCACTAAAGGATTTAGCTTCATCAATAGGAATAAATGGAGTTATCCAGCCTATAATAGTAAGGAAAAAGAATGAAAAGTATGAGATAGTAGCTGGAGAAAGAAGATGGAGAGCTTCCAAGTCTATTGATCTTAAAGAAATCCCCGCTATTGTAAGAGATATAGATGAAGAAAGTGCAGCAAAGATATCACTAATAGAGAATATTCAAAGGGAGAACCTAAACCCTATTGAAGAAGCCAATGCATATAAGAAGCTTATGAAGGATTATGATTTAAAGCAAGATGAATTGGGAGAAGCAGTAGGAAAGTCCAGAACATATATATCTAATACCATTAGATTATTAAATCTGGATAATAAGGTAATGGAGTATATATATGAAGGAAAACTAACCTCAGGCCATGGAAAAGTCCTTTTAGGTATAACTGATAAAGCCCAACAGTTAAAAGCTGCTGAAAAAATAATAAACTTAGGACTAAATGTTAGAGATACTGAGGATGAGGTAAAGAAAATAAAGAAAAAGCCTAAAAGAGCTAAACCAAAAGAGGCTTATCTAAGGGATATAGAAGATAACCTAATGAGTACATTAGGCACTAAAGTAAACCTTATATTAGGAAGAAAAAAGGGTAAAATTGAAATAGAGTATTATGGTGATGAGGACTTAGAACGTCTAATTGACTTACTTACGAGATAATGTTCCACATGGAACATTCTTTAAATAACTAAAATAGGAGGGTCTAATATGGAAGTTAATATATTTCAAGTAGATGCCTTTAGCTCTTCTCCCTTTGGAGGAAATCCAGCAGTAGTAGTCCCAGATGCAAAATGGATATCTGATGTTGATAAACAAAGAATAGCAAATGAAATGAATGTTTCAGAGACTGTATTTGTCCATCAACTAGGTGAGGATTGGTTTAAGGTGACATATTATACACCTAAATGCGAGGTAGGTCTATGTGGTCATGGTACTATAGCTGTATTCTATACTATGGCCGAGATGGGTTATATTAAAGCATTAGATAATGGGTTGAAAACAGCATTTATGGAAACAACAATAGGTAGATTACCTGTAGAGATAAGATATAAAAATGGCAAGGTGGATAATGTAATAATGCAACAAGGTGAACCTAAGTCATATGGAGAATTAGATGAGATATCCACAGTCCTAAGAGCATTAAATCTCAAGAAGGAAGATATTGGGGTCTTGGACACTTACTATACACCTGAAATAACATCCACAGGACTTAAGGATTTAATGATTCCAGTAAAATCTAAAAATACATTGGATAATTTGAATGTATGTTATTGTGATTTAGAGAATATATGTAATAGACTTGGAATAGATAGTGTACATGTATTTTTCTTACCTGAAATAAACTCAGATAAAGTATATGTAAGAAACTTTGCACCAGCCCTAGGAATTAGAGAGGAACCTGCAACAGGAACAGCAAATGGTGCACTTATATATTATTTAACTAGACATAATCTTATAGAAAGAAATGATTTAATAGCACTACAAGGTACCCATATGGGACGACCTAGTAGTATATATTGTTATATTGAAAAACATGATAATTCTTATAAAGTAAAGGTAGGCGGAAAAGCTAACATAATAATGGAAGGAATTTTGAAATTTTAAATAAACTTTAGGAGGAAGCTATGCTATGCTAGTTGATTTAACGGTTAAGGATTATGTAAAGGAAGCACAAAGCGGTAACCCAACACCTGGTGGTGGAAGTGTTGCAGCACTTTCTGGTTCTTTAGGTGCTGCATTAACCAACATGGTGGGAAACTTAACAATAGGAAAGAAAATTTACGATGAAGTTCCAGAGGATATGAAGTTTAAAATGGAAAAAAATGCAAAGGAGCTTGAAAAAATAGTAGATGAGTTAATAAATATTGTAGATGAGGATGCAAAAGCTTTTGATAAAGCAATGGATGCCTTTAAACTGCCAAAAGAAACTGATGAAGAAAAAAAGATAAGATCTTCAGCAATTCAAGAAGGCTACAAGGCAGCAATAGCAGTTCCTCTTAAGTGTGCTGAGACTTGTTTCAATATTATGGAGCTTCAGGATGTATTCGCAAACTATGGAAATATAAACGCCATAACTGATGTGGGAGTAGGAACATTACTATCCTATACTGGAATGGAAGGCGCAATTTTCAACGTAAAAATCAACCTAAAAAGTGTTAAAGATGAAGAGTATAAGAAAGAGATCAATAATAAAATAGAAACTTTAATGTATGAAGGAAAAAAACTAAAAGAGCAATTGCTAGAAATAGTATATTCGAAGCTGTAGGGGATATAAATTAGCTTGCAACTGACAATTGACAATTGTTAGAGTCAAGCTTTAGGGTTCTAGACCTGAGATTCTTTGCTTTACTAAGAATGACATCCTAAGATGTATTTTCAACTTGATAAGAAAGTACAATCCTAGCTACGAAGGATCTCCGGTTTTTACTATTAATTTCTATTATAATTGTCAATTGTCAATCATCAACTGTCAATTGAACTTCCGGGGGTGTTTAAATGATAAAGAAGGACTTAAGGAATTTAATCATTAAAGCTAAAGGTGAAGAAAAGGCAGAGTTGGTTTTAAAGAATGCCTTTGTTATAAATGTATTTACAAAGGAAATAATAAAACAGGATGTAGCAATAGATAACGGAAAGATAGTAGGACTAGGTAATTATCAGGGGATTACTGAGATAGATATGGAAGGTAAGTATCTATCACCAGGATTTATTGATAGCCATGTGCACATAGAATCATCAATGTCTACACCAAGTCAATTCGCAAGGGCTGTAATGCCAAGAGGCGTTACCTCAGTGGTTACTGATCCCCATGAAATTGCCAATGTCAAGGGCTTGGATGGTATTAGATATATGATAGATGAAGCTAAAAACTCTCCCTTAGATGCATACTTTGTTTTTCCTTCATGCGTTCCTGCAACCCCTTTTGAGAATTCAGGAGCAATACTTGATGCAAAGTCTATGTTAGGGGAAATAGATGGAAAGGACATTATAGGCCTTGGAGAGATGATGGATTTTCCTGGAGTAATAAATGCTAACGATGGGATATTAGATAAGTTATTAATAGGAAGAGAAACTATTATAGATGGTCATGGACCACTTATAGAAAATAAGGAATTAAATGCTTATGTCGCGGCAGGAATCAAAACAGAGCATGAATGTTCTACAAAGGAAGAAATGATAGAAAGACTAAGGTTGGGTATGTATATCCTTATAAGGGAAGGCTCTGCAACCAGAGATTTATCAAAGCTTATCCAAGTAGTTAATAAGGATAATCTTTCAAGAATTCTATTTTGTACAGATGACAAACATCCAGAAGATCTTTTAAAGGAAGGTAGTATTGATTTTAATATTAAAAAAGCAATAAAACTTGGTTTAGACCCAATAGATGCCTATACAATTGCTTCTCTAAATCCTTCTATCTGCTACAATCTAAAGGATAAGGGAGCCATTGCTCCAGGGTTTGATGCAGATATAGTAGTATTAGACAATCTAGAGGAAGTGAGTGTAGTAGAGGTATATAAGAAGGGTAAACTAATAGCAAAGGATTATAGTCCTCTATTTAATAGCATTCCATATCTTCCTGAATATATGAGAAATAGTGTAATTATAAAGGATTTTCACATAGAAAAATTGAAAATTCCTATGACTACTAATAAAGCCAAGGTAATAAGGGTTATCCCAGACAGTATAGTCACAGATGAGCTCTCAAGGGAAATCAATGTAGAAAATGGCTATTTTAAGTATTCAGATGATGATATATTAAAACTTGTAGTAGTTGAAAGACACAAGAAAACAGGCAATGTAGGAATTGGACTTATAGAAAATATGAAATTTAAAAATGGGGCAATAGGCTCAACAATTCAGCATGACTCCCATAATATAATAGTTGCGGGAGACAATGATGAGGATATTATGCTTGTAATTGAAGAACTGGTTAATATTGGCGGAGGTATTGCTATTGCAAATGATGGCAAAATACTTAAAAGCCTTTCCCTAGAAGTTGGAGGAATCTTAACTACTAGACCTATTGAAGAAACCAACAAACTATTAAAAGAAATGATGGATATTTCATACAATATATTAGGAGTAAATAAGGATATTGACCCATTTATGACATTATCCTTTATGGGCCTTCCTGTAATTCCAAAGTTAAAGCTAACAGATATGGGGCTCTTTGATGTAAGTAATTTTAAATTTGTAGAAGTAGGAGTATAATAATTATGGTTTATTTTGACAATGCTGCAACAACATTTCCAAAACCTGATATAGTTTATGATGCTATAATGTTAGCAATGAAGGAATATGGTGCAAATCCTGGAAGATCAGGTCATAAGCTAGCTCTTAGAGCTAGCCGGGGGATTTACGAAACACGGGATTTATTGGCTAAACTGTTTAACTACCATCACCCAATGAACATCGTCTTTACCTTTAATGCAACAGAAAGTTTAAATTTAGGAATAAAAGGGGCTCTAAAGACTGGAGATCATGTAATCACAACATCTATGGAGCACAACTCTGTATTGAGGCCTATTACCTATTTAGAAAAATTCGGAATAGAATCTACTATAGT
>CAZHLF010000012.1:0-1657 GCA_964532845.1 uncultured Tissierella sp. | reverse complement strand
GGAGATGAGAAGGGTAGAATAAATGCTTTAGATATTGAAAAAAGTATTAGAAAAAATACGAAATTAATTGTAACTACCCATATCTCAAATCTAACAGGAACTATTATGCCAATTGAAGAAATAGGACGCATAGCTCATGATAATGGAATCGTATACATGGTAGATGCAGCACAGTCTGCAGGTGTGTATAATATAGATATGGAAAAGCTTCATATAGATATTCTCGCATTTCCAGGTCACAAAGGACTCTTAGGACCACAAGGTACTGGAGGATTAATCATACGAGAAGGAATCCAGTTGGAAGGATATTTACATGGAGGTACAGGAAGTGCATCCCATTCACTTATTCAGCCAGATATTATGCCTGATAAGTTTGAAAGTGGAACATCCAATGGACCTGGGATTATTGGACTTGGAGCTGGAATTAGATATATAATGGAAAAGGGTATGGATAACATTCGAATACATGAAGAGGAATTAACTTTTCATTTTATAGAAGAGGCTTTGAAAATTGATGGAATAAAACTATACGGTCCTTTAATAAAGGGAGAGCAAGGCCCTGTAGTATCACTAAATATAAAGGATGCAGATTCCTCAGAAATATCATATATACTGGATTCCCAGTTTGATATCGCTGTAAGACCAGGGCTTCATTGTGCGCCTTTGGCTCATAAAACAATAGGTACGCTGGAACAGGGAGTAGTGAGATTTAGCTTTGGAATATTTAATACTCATGAAGAAATTGAATATGCAATCAATGCACTAAAACAAATCGCTAAAGAGGTTTAGGGGGAGTAGGATGGAAGAGATAATGGCCTTTATAGGCACTTATTATATTGAAATTTTAATGGGACTTATACTAGGTATTTTTGTACTATTAATAATTGCTTTAATACAAGGAATAAAACTAAAGAAAATCAAAGAAAGATACAACTTGTTTGTAAGAGGTATGAATGGTATTGATGTTGAGGGACTGTTTATAAAAACACATGGTGACATTATGGATATACGTCGTGATTTAACCTTATTTGAAAAGAATCTAACAAGTCTAGAAACAAGACATAGTTTTACCATTCAAAGAATTGGTTTTATAAGATATAATGCATTTAACGATGTAGGTAGCGACTTAAGCTTTTCAATAGCTTTATTGGATCATTTTCAAAATGGATTTGTCTTAACAAGTATATATGGTAGAGAGAATTCAGTATGCTATGCTAAGCCACTTAAAAATGGAGAATCCAAAATACCATTATCCGTAGAGGAAATGCTGGCCATAGACAGAGCACTTAAGGGAGAGGAACTGGTAAATGCATAAATTCTTATTTATATTAAATCCAACAGCTGGTGGAGGAAGAGCTAAAAAATCCCTTCCACTAATAGAAGAAACCATGAAATTTCACAAAATTCCCTACGAAATAAAAGAGACATCAGCTCCTTTTGAAGCTACAAAACTAGCTGAAGAAGGGGTGGATTTTTTCGATTCTATTATAGCTGTTGGTGGAGATGGTACCGTAAATGAGGTTGCAAAGGGCCTTATCAATAGAAAAAAAGGTAAACTTGGGGTTATTCCATGTGGGACAGGCAATGACTTTGCCAGAGCATTAGGTATAGAGCCTGATATAAATAAGGCCTTGGATATTATAATAAAAGGGCAATC
>CAZHLF010000011.1:0-22639 GCA_964532845.1 uncultured Tissierella sp. | reverse complement strand
TATGTCAAAAGGTACACCTTTTGACACCCTAATCCGAATAGGAAAGTCCTACTATTTTACTTTTATTTAAGGACTTTACGTCAATGAGTAACAAGAAAAGCTACATTTAAAACTTCTTTAGAAGTTTTTTTATTTTGACATTATAACTACTATGTGGTACCATATAGTTAAAGTACTATGCGGTGCAAGGTAGGTGGTAAAAATGATAGACCGTTCCCAATTAATGAGAGGAACATTAGAAGGTTGTATATTAAAGATTATTAGTAAAGAAGAGACCTATGGTTATGAAATCGTATCCAGACTACAGGAGTATGGTTTCAATGATTCAAAGGAAGGGACCATATATCCACTGCTTGTGAGGTTAGAAAAAAAGGAAATTATATCATCCGTGTACAAGGAATCTCCTCTAGGACCCAAAAGAAAATATTATTTCATTACAGAAGAAGGGGAAGAGTATTTAAAACAATTCACATATGTTTGGATTGACGTAAAAAGTTCTGTTGATCGAGTATTGGAGGGAGAGTGACAAGATGATTACTAATAAAGTAAAATTATTAAAGAAAGAAAATGACGATATATCTAGATGGATGAATGATGAGGATGAGAACTTAATTGATAGTATAATGGAAAGTTTAGGCATATTTAGGGTTAATTCATTTGATGCTCAAGTAATTCGTAGAGATTTAATTGGCATGGCAGAAGAGGCAAAGATTAGAGGCTCTAACATGAAAGATGTTATAGGTGATGATATAAGGATGACTACCTATGATATTATCAGGAATAGTAGAGGTTCTAGTAAACGTGAAATAGTATTTCTATATTTCAAGTATCTTTTTGGTATAGTATTTTCACTAATTGGATTTTATGGCTCAATAATTCCACGACGACTTACTTGGGATGTAAATCTTCTGGGACTATTTTCACTTGTATTATCTACGTCTATGTTCTTTTTACTAGCAAAGTTAGTTAGACCACTTCTAAATATGGAGGGGTGGGGTAGATTTGGTTTTTATTGGACTATGTTAACAACATTGTCATTAAGTACTCCAGCTATTTATGCAGTCTATTCAGGAAATCTTATAGCTCCCCAAAGAATTTCTATTCCAGGATGGATTGTGTTATTGGTAGCAGGTTTACTTTATCTAGTATCTGACTATTATTATAGGAGAACTATTAATAAATTAGCTATGGACAATAGTAATTACTTTGAAGATTTGATAGACGAGAACTAGAAAGTATTTATAACCCCAATGGGAAAAAGGGTACTGGAGGTATTGTTAATGAAAGGAACTAGGAGTTTTAAGAGATTAATAATATTTTGCATCTTAGTTTTAACTTGCATTCTAATAGTAGGTTGCTCATCTTCTTTAACTAGTGGTAATAAATTTGATATAAAAAGTGACCATGAATTTGATATGGGAAGTGGCATAAGTTTATCTAGCATCTCTGAAGACAAGACTATGGACCTTGCGAAGCTTTGTAAGGTTTGGGGAGTTGTAAAGTATTATCATCCAAAGGTAGTTGCGGGAGGAATAAATTGGGATTATGAGCTCTTTCGTGTTATGCCCAAAGTCTTAGAGGAGGATGCTGATGTTAACTCAGTTCTATACGACTGGGTGAATTCTCTAGATGGTGGAGAGTACTTAGGAAATAATGACTATGAATATAAATATGGGAATAGGGGAATACAACTCAAACCATCTACAGATTGGTGCTATGACCAAGTTTATCTGGGAGAAGATCTGAGCAATGAATTAGCTATTCTCTTGAACAATCGTATTTCAGATAGAGAGAATGCTTATGTTTCTTTTACACATGATGACCTTTATCAATCCATGGATAATGAAAATCCCTATCCTAGTATGGATTCTGATGATAGTGGTTATAGACTCCTTGGACTCTTTCGTTATTGGAATATTATAGAGTACTATTTTCCCTATAAGGATATTATAGGCGAAGATTGGAATGATGTACTCTTGGAATTTATTCCTAAATTTGTTGAGGGTTCTGATTATAAATCCTATATGTTAGTAACTGCAGAGTTAACAACTAGAATACATGACTCCCATACCCTCTATGTAAAGGGTAAACAGGGATATTCTATTCGAAATATGTTTGGAACTTATAAGGTACCTGTAAACTTCGTTGAAATAGATAATCAAATTGTTATTAGCAAGATAATCAAAGAATGTGGACTTGAGCTTGGAGATATCCTAGTAAAGGTTGGAGATAGGGATATAGATGAACATATTGAGCATATGAGAAAGTACCTATCTCAGTCCCGAGAAAATGCAGTATTTTTTTCCATGGATATACTTCAAACCCATACAAAGTATACAGATCTTACTGTTATAAGAGATGGTAAGACAGTAGATGTTAGGGCAAAGGCTGAGCACAAATATTATCTTCCAATAGATACAAAGTCACAGGTCATGGATGATGAAAATATATATTATATAAATGCAGGTCTATTGAAAGATGGAGAAATAGATAGGATTATGAAAGATTGGTGGGATACAAAAGGATTAATCATAGACCTTAGAAACTATCCTTCGACTCCAATTGTATATGAATTAGCTAAGTATCTCATACCAAATCCAGAAGAATTTTGTATCTTCTCCTTCCCTAACCCAGCTGTCCCAGGAGAATTCTATTTTATAGAACCTCATATCTCAGGAAGATTCGAGGACTCTAATGAGGATGTTTATAAGGGGAAAGTAGTAATACTTGTAAATGAAGGTACTGGTAGTCAAGGGGAGACTACAACCATGTCTCTTAGAAACACCCCTAATTCAGTAGTTTTAGGAAGACCTACGTCGGGAACCAATGGTGATTATAAGATGTTTAAACTACCTGGCAATCTGGAGACTCGAATAAGTGGATATGGAGTATTTAATCCAGATAAAACACAAGCTCAAAGAGTTGGATTACAACCTGATATTTATCTAGACCCTACTATTGAAGGAATAAAGGAAGGTAGAGATGAGTATATTGATAAGGCTATTGAAATAATAAGAGAATCTTATGAGTAGGTTCTTAATTATATAGAATTGATGAAACTACTTGCAGGATTATCAAGTTGACTGCAAGTAGTTAAGTGATTTAAGTATGGGAAGGCTTGCAGGAAGGACTTCTCATACTTAAACCTTCTGAAATAAATACTAGTAATATGAGTAATATGAGTAATATGATGAGAAAGGAGAGTGATAATTTGAGTAAATTTACTGTTTCAAATAAAGACCTTTTCACATTTTTTGTTGTAACTTTTGGAATAACTGCCTTAATGGGTTATGCTATGTCCCTTGTTTTTTCCAACTCTTCTGTAGGTGCATTTCCCTTAGTCCAAATGTTTTACCCAGCCTTAGGTGCTATGATTGTATTATTACTAAATAAAAAATCGAGAAGCAAGGTACCCAAGAAATTCTTCATTACCTTTATTTCATTTACATTTTTCTCTATAGCCTATACCTTAATTAAGCTATTTGTATTTAATTTAGATCCAGAAGCTGACTTAGTTTTTATTGTTTTTATGATGAGTTGCAGCTTAGGTGCTGCATATAGCTCTGAGAAAGGAGAAAAGATAGAAGAATTTGGATTGAGTTTTGGTAAAAATTTTAAGAAATCTCTTCGATATATCGGTTTGTTTATTCTACTATATTTATTGCGTTTAATAATAGGATCAATAATTGAAGGTGATTTGAAAGGACTTATTACACCATTTATAAGACCTGAGACATGGGGAAGAATTTTGCTATTACCCCTATTCTTTTTATTAAACTTTCCATTAATGTTAGGTGAAGAATATGGATGGAGGTATTTTCTACAACCAGCCCTTCAAGAAAGATTAGGTAAACGAAAGGGCATACTCCTTTTAGGACTTATATGGGGAATATGGCATTTGCCTATAAATATGTTCTACTACAGTCCTGAGACAACATTACATTCTGTTTTAACTCAATTAATAATCTGCACAGCTTATTCCATCTTCTTTGGCTATGTCTATATGAAGACAGAAAATATTTGGGCTATCTCATTTATTCATTTTCTTAATAATAGTCTAGCATTTATGCTTTATGGAAGCACTGGAGAGAATCTAGTAATTTCCTTGAAAGATGTTTTGTTAATTTTTGTAATCTTCTTGGTGATTTATGGGCCATTTTTATTCACTAAAGTTTACAGAAGAGACATTTATATAGAAGAGAATATTTCACATTTGGATGTGGATGTTTCTGAAGTTAGTAAATAAACTTAATTAGAAACTTATTAAAATCCATGTGTACTTGCTCCAGAGGTGATTGATTAGATTTCAAGTTATTCGGCTTTGACAAGGAGGTTCTTATGAAAAGAAAGCTATTAGTAATACTTTTAATATTTATGATAGTATTTAACAGCATTGGAATTTACGGTGAAAGTAACTTAACTGAAGCATTGAAAGAAAATCTAATTCCTCTAAAGACCACAAAAGCAGAAAATGGATTTGACGATTTACTGCCTTTAAAGGAAATTTTAAATGATAAGAAAATAGTCGCAATGGGAGAGGCGACCCATGGGACAGCTGAGTTTTTTCAAATGAAACATAGGATGTTTGAGTTCTTAGTTGAAGAAATGGGATATAGGGTATTTGGTATTGAGGCTGAATTTGGTGGATCACAGGTTGTTAATGAATATATTCTCTATGGGGAAGGAAGTGTAGAGAATTGTCTTAGAGCCATGAGATTTTGGACCTGGGATACTAAAGAAGTAGCAGAAATGATAGAGTGGATGCGTGATTTCAATAAAAAAGCTAAAGATGATGATAAAATTAGGTTCTATGGCTTTGATATGCAAGGAATTGAAGCTAGTTTAATATATATTTTAGATTATTTAGAAAAGGTTGATCCTAGTTTCATTGAAGAGCAAAAAGCAAGCCAACTTGAAAGAATGAATTTCAACAAACCTGATAAAGGTAATGTTAAAATTTTAAATCAACATTTAGATAGTATAAATAATGAAATAATCAAAAAGAGAGATAGTTACATAGAGAAAAGTTCTCTTGAAGAGTATGATTTAATAAAGCAGCATCTAGAAGTTGTTTACCAATGGATTGATTATACAAAGGATTATGTAAAATTCAACAAAAGAGATTACTATATGGCTGAGAATATTAATTGGATATTAGACCATGAGAACAAGTATTATGGTAATGATAAAATAATGCTCTGGGCTCATAATGGCCATGTATCCTATGGGTATGGTCAGTACATTAATATGGGTCAAAATTTAAGGAGCTATTTTAATGAAGACTATTATTCCCTTGGATTTGAATTTTATAGGGGCTCTTTTGTAGCTATGCCCTTCGCTTATTATTTAGATGGTTTAGCAAGTTTTCACTTAGAAGCAAGTCCAGAAGATTCCTTTACCCATGAAATGATGAAAACTGAAATACCCATTAGCTTTCTAGATTTAGAAAGTGCTTTGACAAACAATGTAGTATCAGATTTTTTAAGTAAAGAAATGCACATAAACTCTATTGGGGCAATTTATTCAAGTGAAAAAATAAATATTAATCCAGAGAACATGAGAGTTCCTAAGGATACCTTTGATGGAATAATTTTTATCCAATCAACTACAGAAGCCCTAAGGTCAACAGGAAGGACTTTAAATAATGGAAACAATGTTCTTCTAGGGTGTAGTATAGTATCTCTACTTATAATCATCGTAGCTATACTGTTATTAGTGAGATTCTTAAAGATAAGAAAATCAAACTTAGAAGAAAATATTCAAAGAAAGTTCTATATTTTAAAGAAGGAAAAGCAAGGTAAGACTGACTTCAATGTCATTGAAGGGTTTATAGTTAGAATAAATGATAAAATAAATACTCTATCTAAGTTTAAGTATAGTATAGTTACTATAATGGTTTTAACAATAGTAAATATCTTACTTGTCAGTTCTGATTACTATTCCAAGTATCTCATTCAAATGCTATATGATATGCAAGGTATATTTACCATATTCAACCTTACATTATCTTCAATGACAGAAATAATCAAAGTACTCTTTATCTATGTATATGGTCTCAGTATTGTAAAATCTCTATTAAAATCTGATGACACATATATGAGCCATATTCTAATAACAGCTATAATTGGAGCATTAATAAGTACATTTAGTTTTCGCCATAGTGGGATATTACTAAGTACTTATAAGTTCATAGTAAATCTATTACAGGGATTTGTCTTATGCTATTCATATAACCTGTTTTATTATAAATGGAATAAACCATTAATTAATATTTCTTTAATACTCATTATTAAAAATATATTAATGGTGTTATTAAGTGTACTTGTAATGGGATTTGGTTTTTAAGTAACTTGTGGATACAATAAAACTTTAGACATAAAAAAGAATAAAAATATTACGATTATTAACCATTGGGATTAATCTTGCATAAGATATAACGAGGTAAAATACCCCTAATATCAAAATGTAACGATTAATGAAGGAAAGGTGGTTAATATGAACGACTTCTATGAAATGAGTAGAACCTGTCCAAGTGGAAGCTTTGCTTATACAATAAAAGCAGGAGACACTCTTTTTAAACTAGCAATGACTTACAGAACAACAGTTGAAGCGATAATAGCATTAAACCCAGGAATAAATCCTAACAATTTACAGATTGGGCAGGTAATTTGTATACCTGGCTCAGTAACACCTCCACCAACAAGATGTCCAGCAGGTTCATTTGCATATACAATTATGGCAGGAGATACCCTATATCTATTAGCAATAAGATTTAACACAACTGTATCAGCAATAATGGCAATAAACCCAGGAATCGACCCTAATAATTTACAGATAGGGCAAGTAATCTGTATTCCAGAGACTACACCTCCACCACCAAGATGTCCAATGGGATCATTTGCTTATACAATTGTAGCAGGAGATACACTGTTTGCATTAGCAATGAGATTTAATACAACAGTAGCAGCAATATTGGCAATAAATCCGGGACTTGATCCTAATAACCTACAGGTAGGTCAAGTAATCTGTATACCACAGACTACACCTCCACCTCCAAGATGTCCAGTAGGCTCCTTTGCTTATACAGTAAGAGCTGGAGATACTCTGTTTAGCATAGCAATGAGATTCAACACAACAGTAGCAGCTATAATAGCTATAAATCCAGGAATCGACCCTAATAACCTACAGGTAGGTCAGGTTATCTGTGTTCCTCAGACTACACCTCCTCCACCACCATGTGATGGATTATACTATGTAGTTAGACCAGGAGATACTCTATTCTCAATAGCTCAAAGATTTAATGTCACAGTTGCTCAGCTAATTGAAGCAAACCCAGGGATCGACCCAAATAATCTACAGGTAGGTCAGTTGATTTGTATTCCCAGATCAACTCCTATAAGATGCCCAGGAGGAACAATATATGTAGTTAGACAGGGAGATACCCTTAGCTCAATTCTTGTTAGATTCAACATCTCTATAATGGACTTGATGGCAGGAAACCCTGGTATCGATATAGACAGAATTAGAGTAGGCCAAGAGCTTTGCATATTACCCCATATGGACAGAGGCTGCCCTTGCCCTAGAGGAACAAGAAACTATGTCATTCTTCCTTCGGATGTACCAGCTGGTGATGAGCCAGTCGTATTCTTCCTTGCAGATAAGTTCAACACTACTGTAGGAATTCTTATGAAAGCTAATCCAAACCTTGCACCTGAAGATTTTGTAGCAGGAAAGAGAGTTTGTATACCTGAATAAGATAAGAAAAGCCCCTTCGGGGGCTTTTTCTATTCTGTTACAAAACGGACAGCGAAGTTATTATAGCAAACGTAGGAGTGAACATAGTGAACGATCCTTTTGTTCCTTTGTAAAGAATTTGAGGTGTTTTTGTAACAAAATTGTAAATTCTAATTTTCAATATTATGTTATCCTTTGGGTATAAGTAGGACAAGCAACTGTTCTAATACTTAATAGAAAGAAGGTATGAAAAATGAGAAAGAAAATTATAATACCAATACTTATCCTTGCTATATTCGTAATGCTCACTGGCTGTAAGAAAAAAGAAGAGCCCGTAGATGCTACTCCGCTTCCGGCACCTGTTGAAGAGCCTGTAGTTGAGGCAACAGAGGATGAGAAGGAAGTCATCATGAAAGAATTCGCAGATTTAATAAAAGAAAAAATTAGTCCTGAAATGTTAATTACTCATGTAAATAATAATATTAAGAAGCTTAGCCAGATTGAAGGAGATTTAATGGTAGATGAGCTGGAAAGAAAGCTGCTATCAAACATTGAGGACTTAACGAATAGAATCTTTGCTACTGATAAAGATAATGAATTGATTGCTTTAGCTGGTACTGAAAAATATTTCCCGGAGAATAAGGTGTCAGAAATAAAAAACAAAGAGCTTAAAGAAGAAATGGAAAAGTCATTTGCAAACATGTATAAGTTTATTAACCTGGAGGGAGAATTCTATCCAATAATCGACTATGCAATGTATAGTAAGTATGATGATAATATTTCTGATGAATGGAAGGAATATTTCCAGATAATGGCTATGGATTCGGAAAATGCCCCTATGGCTGATGGTGGATTAACTATCACTTTTGAGGAACTAGCAGAAAGAATTATTAAGACAGAAAACCATTTAAACAAGTATATAGGTGGAAAGAGACAAGATCAACTTACAGAACTTTATGGAAACAAGCTAAATGCATATATGAAGGGGCTTCCAAATACTCCTATTGCTGATTATGGAAATAAACAAATATTTGTAGAAATTTTGGAAAGCTACGAGGATACTGCAGCTAAGGAAGGGTATATCACGGCATTTATGTTAAACCAATATGTTGAGGGTATAAAGGCCAATAAAATGGTCATAGATAATAATATTCTTTCTAAGGCTGATGAATATATACAAGAAGCTTTGAGAATGCTAAAAGAATATAAATAAGGAACAAAAGGCAACCGACAATTTGATCCTTGTAGAAATCAAATGCTGCATATCCCAATGATATGCAGCATTTTTATGAAAAATTATATTGTGAAAAATTTATCTTTCAAAATTTCCACTTTTCTAGTATAATACCCATGGAGGCGAAAAAATGAAAAAGACAGTATATATATTAGTAGTTTTATTATTATTATTATCCTTTGTTACTGGATGCAGTCCAAAGGAAGAAATCCAACCAACTTTAATAAGGGTAGCATCATTAAAAGGACCAACATCCATAGGTCTTGTTAAGCTTATGGAAGATAATAAGAATGGAGATACACAAAATAAGTATGATTTCTTTGTAACGGCAACAGCAGATGAAGTAGTTGCAAAGCTGGGTAAAGGGGAGCTTGATGTAGCTGCAATCCCTGCAAACTTGGCAGCAGTACTATATAATAAATTAGAAGGAAAGATTTCAGCTGCTGCAATCAATACACTAAGTGTACTATATATAGTAGAAAATGGAGATAGTCTTAATTCCTTAGAGGATTTGAAAGGAAAGACAATTTATTCTACAGGTAAGGGTACTACACCAGAACACGTGCTTAATTATGTGTTAAAGGAAAATGGGATTGATCCACAAACAGATGTAATGATTGAATACAAGTCAGAATCAACAGAAGTAGCAACAATATTAGCAAGTGAAGAGAATATAGTAGCACTACTTCCTCAACCATTCATAGCGGCATCTCAAATGAAAAATGATAAGATAAAAATAAAGTTTAGCATGGAAGAAGAATGGCAGAAATTAAATGAAGGCCAGTCACAGGTAACAGGTGTTGTAGTAGTTCGTGATGAGTTTCTTCAAAATAATAAAGCAGCTTTTGAGCAATTTTTAGAGGAATATGAAAAATCAGTCCAGTTTGCAAACACCAATGTAGAAGAAGCAGCAAAGCTGGTTGGAGGCCTTGACATAATTCCTGAACCAGTAGCAGTAAAAGCAATACCACTTTGCAATGTAGTATTTATTACTGGTGATGAAATGGAAGAAAAACTGGGTAATTATTTAGAGGTTCTGTACAATTCGGATCCTAAAAGCGTAGGGGGTAATTTACCTGATGAGGAGTTTTATTTCAAGTAAGAAAGATTACTTTCAAAAGATTTTTGTTGTTATATTTTGGATAATTATCTGGTATCTTATTAGTTTAATACTGGATAATAGTTTGCTTTTGCCATCACCTAAAGATGTAGCCATTTCTTTGATTAATCTAATGAAAACAAAAGAAATGTACTTAATAATCGCAAATACATTTACAAGAATAATCTCAGGATTCGCTTTAGGAGCAATCCTGGGTATTATTTTATCTGTTTTTTCATATAAATTCTCATTTATAAAAAATCTGATTCAGCCAATGATATCCATAATTAAGGCTACACCTGTTGCATCTGTTATTATCTTGGCTTTAGTATGGATTAATTCAAAGAATCTATCTACCTTCATTTCCTTTTTAATGGTTCTTCCAACTATATATACAACTTTATTAAATGGATTGGAAAACACAGACAAGAAAATGCTCCAAATGGCAAAGGTATTCCAGATTAAGGGCTATAAACTTATAAGATATATCTATGTACCATCTCTTAAGCCCTATTTAATAGCTGCATCCAGTCTGGCATTAGGGCTTTGCTGGAAAGCAGGAGTTGCAGCTGAAGTTATAGGACTTCCTCAAAGAACTATGGGAGAAGCTCTGTATTCTGCTAAAATATACTTAAATACTCCAGAACTTTTTGCCTGGACTGTCCTTATAGTAGGAATTAGCTTTATCTTTGAGAAGCTTTTTATTTCTTTGTTGAGAAAGATTTAGGTGATTATAATGAGTATCCAATTTATAAATATAAATAAAGCCTTTAATGGAGAAAAAATTTTTCATGACTTCAACGCCACAATAAAAATGAATCAAATAACATCTATAATGGGCGAGTCAGGAATAGGTAAGACTACCCTTATTAATATTCTATTAGGTATAGAAAAACCAGATAGTGGTGAAATCATTGGAATAGAAAACAAAAGAGTATCTGCCGTTTTTCAAGAAGATAGACTTTGTGAAGAATTTGACTGTATTCAAAATCTACGGCTTGTATGTAATAAGAACATTAGTGATAATGAATTAACAAAATCATTAGAGGATTTAGGCTTGGGAGATGCTGTTAACAAAAAGGTTTCAACACTAAGCGGAGGCATGAAAAGAAGGCTTGCAATAGGCAGAGCTCTAGTCTTTGTTGCAGATATAATAATAATGGATGAACCCTTTAAGGGCCTAGACAAAGAACTGTATGATAAAATAGTACAACTCGTGGTGGAAAATACTAGAAATAAAACATTGATCATTATAACCCATAGCCTGGAAGAGGCTAAAATACTGGGCGGAGATATATTATATTTATGATTAAATACCTATTGTAATTATTATTAATTGATGATATATTATTAACGATTAAGTTGTATTTAAATATCAAGGGAATACATTTTTTTAACTGATATTGTTAACAAAATATCAAAATGCTTAGATATTAAAGTTATTACAAAATAGAAAATTCTTCTAGTTAATTAGATTGAGGAGGTCAGTATATGGAGTTTAAGTTCGACAAAAAAGAAAATAAGGAAAGGATTGAGCGATTTAGAGAATTAATTCAAAGCCACAAAGAGACAAAGGGCGCTCTAATGCCAGTACTACAAGGAGCACAAGAGATATTTGGATATTTACCAGCCGAAATGCTAGAACTTACATCTGAAGAATTAGATGTTCCACTTTCAGAAATTTATGGAGTTGCAACATTTTATTCTCAATTTTCCTTTATTCCTAAGGGAGAAAATATAGTAAGTGTTTGTCTTGGAACCGCTTGTTATGTAAAAGGTGGACAAGAGATACTTGAAGAGTTGGAAAAACAACTTGGCATCAAATCAGGGTATACAACTGCTGATATGAAGTTTTCAATCAATTCCACTAGATGTATTGGGGACTGCTCTATGGCACCAGTAATTACAGTAAATGAAGATGTATATCCTAGACTTAAAAAAGAAGAGGTTAAAGAGATTATCCTTAAGTATAGAGGTGAGACTAAATGATTACTAAAGATATGCTGATAAAAATTAAAGAAGAACACAGACCTTTACTGGAAGAAAGACTTCTTAAAGAAGATAAAGTAATTATTAAAGGGGACGAAATAGTATTAAAGGGAGATTACTATAAAAAACAATACAGAATTGCCCTAAAAAACTGTGGAATAGTTAACCCAGGAGACATAAAAGACTACATAGCATTAGACGGATATGCTGCACTGGCAAAAGTGCTAACTGAAAAAGAACCTAAAGATATAATAGATGATATGAAAGCTTCAAACCTTAGAGGAAGAGGAGGAGCTGGTTTCCCTACGGGAAGAAAGTGGGAAGAATCCTTTAATAGAGATTCTGCTAAGAAATACTTCATATGTAATGCTGATGAAGGAGATCCAGGTGCATTTATGGACCGTTCTATACTTGAACATGACCCGCATTCAGTTCTTGAAGGTATGGCAATAGGCGGTTATGCAGTTGGTTCTGACCAGGGTTTTATCTATGTAAGAGCCGAATATCCAACAGCTGTAGCATCTCTTAAAAAGGCTATTGCTCAAGCTAAAGAATATGGTTTATTAGGAGAAAATATACTTGGAACAGGATTTAATTTTGATATAGAACTTAGATTAGGTTCAGGTGCATTTGTATGTGGAGAAGGAACAGCTCTTATGGAATCAATCGAAGGCAAAAGAGGGATGCCAAGAAAGAAACCACCAAGAACTTCCCATGTAGGATTGTGGCAGATGCCTACAATTCTAAACAATGTAGAAACCCTAGCAAACGTTCCTGTGATTATGAACAAGGGTGTAGATTGGTTTAAGAGCATTGGTACAGAAAAATCACCTGGAACAAAGGTATTTGCTCTTGTTGGTAAAGTAGCTAATGCAGGATTAGTAGAGGTTCCAATGGGAACTTCCCTAAGAGAAATAATATTTGATATTGGTGGTGGAGTTCAGGATGGAAAGAGCCTAAAGGCAGTTCAAACCGGGGGACCTTCAGGCGGTTGTATTCCAGCTTCACTTATAGATACTCCTGTTGACTTTGAATCCCTTGATAGGATTGGATCAATTATGGGTTCAGGTGGAATGGTAGTAATGGATGAAAATACTTGTATGGTTGACATTGCGAGGTTCTTCTTAGAATTTACTGTTGATGAATCCTGTGGTAAATGTACACCATGTAGAATTGGAAATAAGAGAATGCTTGAGATTCTAACCAGAATTACAAATGGATTAGCTGAAGAGCATGAAATTGAAGAATTAAAAGAACTTGCTGAGATAATAGAGGATACATCTCTTTGTGGCTTGGGTCAAACTTCTCCAAACCCTGTATTATCTACAATTAGATATTTTGGGGATGAATATAAAGCCCATGTATTGGATAGAATTTGTCCTTCAGGAGTATGTAAATCATTATTAAGATATAATATTGAGGAAAATTGCATTGGATGTAGAAAATGCGTTAAGGTTTGTCCTGTTTCTTGTATAAGTGGAAAAGTAAAGGAAGTACATGTTATTAATCAAGAAAAATGCATAAAGTGTGGAGCTTGCTTCGATGTATGCCCTGCGAGTGCTATAAAGAGAGGTTAGAGGTGAGAAAATGGTTAATATAACGATAAATGGAAGACATGTAGAAGTTCCTAAAGGAACTACAATACTTGAGGCAGCTAAAAAACTAAATATTAAAATACCAACTCTTTGTCATCTTGATCTTCACAATATAAAATTTGTAAATCAGTCATCTTCATGTCGTATCTGTGTAGTTGAGGTAGAAGGTAAGAAGAATCTTCAAACTGCTTGTTCAACTACTGTTACAGAAGGTATGAATATTAGAACGGATACAAGACGTGCAGTAAAGGCAAGAAGAGTAGTATTGGAATTACTTCTTTCAAATCATCCTAAGGATTGTCTTGTTTGTGCAAAAAACTATGATTGTGAGCTTCAAAAGCTTTCAGCAGATTTAGGAATCAGAGATATACCTTTCCAAGGAGAAATGAATGATTTCCCTATAGATAACAGTTCTTTGTCGATTGTAAGAGACCCAAACAAATGTATTTTATGTAAGAGATGTGAGACAATGTGCAGTAATGTACAATCAGTTCATGCTCTTGCTGAGATTGGAAGAGGTTTTGATACTGTTATAGGAACTGCTTTCAATGCTCCTATGCATGAATCAACGTGTACATTCTGTGGTCAATGTCTTGCTGTTTGTCCTACAGGAGCATTAACTGAAACGAATAAGATATCTAAGGTTTGGAAAGAAATTAATTCAGATAAGGTTGTAGTGGTTCAGACGGCACCCGCTATTAGAGTTGCTCTAGGAGAAGAATTTGGATTGGAGCCTGGTACACAAGTTACAGGTAAGATGGTAGCTGCACTTAGACTTATGGGATTTGACAAAGTATTTGATACTGATTTTGCTGCTGACTTGACGATAATGGAAGAAGCATCAGAGTTGATGCATAGACTTGAGCATGGTGGTAGACTTCCAATACTAACAAGCTGTTGTCCTGGATGGGTTAAGTTCTTTGAGCATAATTTTCAGGATATGTTAGATATTCCATCAACTTGTAAATCTCCACATGAAATGTTTGGAACATTGGCGAAAAATTACCTTGCAGAAAAAATGGGCTATGATCCGGAAAATGTAGTAGTTGTATCAGTAATGCCATGCGTTGCTAAGAAGTATGAAGCAGCTAGACCGGAGTTGGGTCATGGTGGTACAAAGGCTGTGGATTATGTTGTAACTACAAGAGAGCTTGCAATTATGATAAAAGAATCAGGAATTGATTTTGTAAATCTTCCAGATGAAGACTTTGATAATCCATTGGGAGAATCAACAGGTGCATCAGTAATATTTGGAGCAACTGGTGGAGTTATTGAAGCTGCTTTAAGAACTGCTTATGAAATGATGACAGGTGATAATCTTGAACAAGTTGAGTTTCATTCACTAAGGGGTATGGATGGAATCAAAGAAGCTACTATTGATATTAAAGGAGAAAAGATTAATATAGCTGTGTGTCATGGATTAGGTAATGCAAGAAGTATACTTGAAAAGATAAGAAAAGGTGAAGCTAATTATCATGCAATAGAGATAATGGCATGCCCAGGTGGATGTATAGGCGGTGGTGGCCAACCATATCACCATGGAGACTTTAGTATACTTGAGAAAAGAGTTCAAGGAATATACAGTGAAGACAGATCAAAATCCATTAGAAAATCTCACGAAAATCCTATGATAAAGAAGATTTATGAAGAGTATTTAGGTGAACCTTATGGTGAAAAGGCACATGAGCTTCTTCATACAAGATATATACCAAGAAAAAAGATGTAGTATTGTTAGAAGCATATTTTAAGGTCTTTAAAGACTTAAGATATGCTTTTTTTATTACGAAGAGGAAAGTCCTACTTTATAATACTTTAGTTTAAGGGACTTTACCTATATGAGTAAGAAAAAGCTACATTTAACGTTTTTTGGGGAGCTTTACTTATTACCTAATAGTATATTGCCATTTGTTTTTTCATGTTTATAAAGAGTATTTAGAAAATTATAGGGTATCATACAACTATATGAAATGGAGGGAAAATACATGAGTGAACTTATAAACAATAGAGAACATAGACAAGAATTACTTAAAGAAGTAATAAAGGAATTACATGAGGGTAAATCTGTTCAGGAAGTTAAAGAGAAATTTGCCTCGGTTATAGAAGGGACCTCACCTATTGAAATATCACAGATGGAAGTGGCTTTGGTAAAAGAAGGACTACCTATAGAAGAAATTCAATACCTTTGTGATGTTCATGCAGAAGTTTTTAAAGGAACCTTGGAGGAAATTCATCACCCTGACCAGGTACCAGGACATCCAATATATACTTTTAAAAAGGAAAATGAAGCCCTTACTAAGCTTATAGATGAAGATTTAAAGGGTCATTTGGATGCTTTCTTAAAGGATGATTCAAAAGAAAATATATTGGATATTATGGGAGATATAAACCTACTGTGGGATATTGATAAACACTATAGTAGAAAAGAAAACCTAATCTTCCCCTACCTTGAGAAATATGGTGTGACAGCACCACCTAAGGTAATGTGGGGCGTAGATGATGAAATAAGAGCAAAACTTAAGGAAATAAAACTAAGCCTTAAGGCCTATACAGGCAATAAGGATAAGATAGCTGAGGATATAAATGCAGCAACTCATCAAATCAAGGAAATGATTTTTAAAGAAGAAAACATATTGTTCCCAATGGCATTGGATACCTTAACAGAAGATGAATGGATAAGCATCTACCATGATTCAGAGGAAATAGGCTATGCAATAATAGTGCCGGATGAAGAATGGAAGTTGATGAGAGTTGATTTAGTAAAAGAAGATCAAAAAGAGTCCCTATCCCTAGATGGTAATATTAGATTTGAAACTGGAATCCTATCACATAAGGAGTTAAACCTTATACTAAATAATATTCCTGGTGACTTTACCTTTGTTGACAAAGATGGCCTTGTAAAATACTTTTCCAACAGTAAGGATAGGTTTTTTGCTAGAACCAAGGCTATAATTGGCCGAACTGTAGAAAATTGTCATCCACCAGCATCAGTGCATGTTGTAGAAGATATAGTAAATAGTTTTAAATCAGGTGAGAAGGATAGTGAAACCTTCTGGATCAATATGGGAGGCAAATTCGTAGTTATCCAATACTTTGCTTTAAGGGATGAAAATGGCGAATATATGGGAGTGTTGGAGTTTAGTCACGATGCCACAGAAGTAAGACAACTTGAAGGTGAAAAGAGGCTTATGTCAAAATAGCAGTAGAAACTTCAACTAGTTTCTTCAAAGCTTAAAACACTAAAAAGATAAATATTTTAGTTTATTTACAAAATAGGGGTGCATACCCCTATTTTGTTTCTAGATTGTAACCATTTTATCTGTATTTTCAATTGAATTTACTTCTTTTTTATAGTATCATTTATTGTAGAATTCAAATTAGATGAGGTGTCCTATGAAAAAGAAGTTTTTAATTGCATTTTTGGGATCGTTTTTGATCTTTTCAATACTTTATACAACAGTCTTTAACTCATTATTTACAGAGAAGCCTGTGGTTGCATCAAATGATAATCCAGATGATGAAATAGTTGATCAAATTCCAGGTGAAGATGAAACTGATGAAGAGAAAAAGGAAATTTTATTTCTCTTAATGGGTGTGGATGCTCAAAGTATCAAGAAATCAAAGGGGACAAGAACTGATACTATGATGCTTACTAAGGTTAATCTTGAGACTGGTAATATTTCTATGATGTCTATTCCTAGAGATACGAGGGTGAATGTCAATGGAAGATTGGATAAAATAAATTCCGCCCATGCCATAGGTGGACCAGAGATGACTATTGAGACAGTTGAGAATTTTCTTGGTATAGATTTAGAATACTATGTGAAAGTTGATTATCAAATAATACAAGATGTTGTTAATGATATAGGTGGAGTTGTTATCGATAATCCATTTTTTAAAGAGTACAAGGACCCAACATCAGAACCACCACTAGATATATATCTTAAGAAGGGTGTTCATACCCTTAATGGTAAACAAGCCCATGACTTCTTAAGATGGAGACACAATAACGATATGACTGTTGGATATTCTGATGGGGATGTTGGTAGAATAAAGGCTCAACAATATTTTATTAAAGAGCTTGTAAAACAGACTCTACAGCCTAAGATCATCATTAGAATCCCATCATTAATTAAGACCTACTATAATAATGTTGAAACAAATATACCATTAACAAAGATGATTCAAGCAGCAGCAGCTGCACCAAAGGTTAATGTAGAAAATATGACTACTGCAACAGTACCTGGTGCTGGAGAATATGTTGGAGCAATAAGTTACTTTTTATATGATAGAGCAGCTTTAGATACAGTCGTAGAGGAAATGTTTGGTAAATACTTAGCAGATTGATAACAATCTGCATGAAAAAACATTAGAAGAGGTGTAAAAATGAGGAGTGCTAGAAAGAAAGAGCATATAGAGAATTATTTGAAAACTTCTTTTCAAGGGGATACCCTATTAGGTGATGTATTCCTGGAACACAATGCTCTGCCAAACTTAAACTTCGACGATATTGATACTTCAGTTGAATATTTAGGGAAAAGAATAAGCTATCCAATCCTAATAAATGCTATGACAGGTGGGTCAGCCTTGACTCAGGAAATAAATAGTGATCTATCAATGTTAGCTAGAGAATTCAATATTCCTATGGCAGTTGGTTCACAAACTATTGCCCTTGATGATGAAGAAGGGGCAAGAGAATCTTTTAAAATTGCTAGAGAGATAATTGGAAATGATGGTGTTGTAATAAGCAATTTAAGTGGTCAAGCTACTGTCGAACAAGCTATACAGGCTATAGAAATAGTCAATGGAGACGCTATTCAAATCCATCTAAACCCTGCTCAAGAGTTAGTTATGGAAGAAGGCGACAGGGAGTTTAGAGGTGTTATTGACAACATAGCTGCAATAGTTAAAGGTATCGATAAACCAGTTATAGTAAAGGAAGTAGGCTTTGGTATTTCAACTGATGTTGCTCAAAGACTTTATGATATAGGGGTTAGAAATATTGATATATCAGGATATGGTGGAACCAACTTCATTGAGATTGAAAATTTGAGAAACCATGCCTATGATTTTACTGAACTATATAACTGGGGAATTCCTACATCAGCATCTATTATAAAATGCAGAAAGCTACCAAAGGATTTAAATATAATAGCAAGTGGTGGAATAAGGAACAGTACAGACATAGTTAAGTCCATTGTACTAGGCTCTCAAATTGTTGGAATAAGCGGGGAGCTATTAGCTTATCTAGTTCACGGTGGCTATTCCAATGCTAAAGACTATTTAGAAAATCTAATCTATAAAGTTAAAATACTAATGCTCCTTTTAGGAAAGCAAAATATTGAAGAATTAAGAAATACTGAGTATAAAGTAACAGGAAAATTAAAGGATATAATTTAATTATAAAGCTGTCTATAGTAAATAAAATTACTAAAGACAGCTTTTTTACGTTCAATTTGAATCCGATGATAATTACATATTTGGTAAATTTTGCATTTAATTTGTGTTGTGGTACTATATATAAAAGGGTGTAATACTATATCTATCTTGGATGTAAAGGTGTGAAAGTATGAAAACTAGACAAAAAGTAATTTTATTATGAAATGAATGAGAATGGACAATGGGTATTGAATCGTTTTACTAGAACAACTATGTATAAGTTTGTTGACCCTGATCATAACCCATGGAGTTATTATTAAGGTTAAAACGCATTGGTAGATTAATACGTCTTATCAATTATTTTATGTTAATCAGGGATTAATAAAGGAGGAATAGAACTATGAAAAAGGTAATCGCAAAAAGAGCATTATATGTTATGGTAGTTATGCTTATTGTAGGACTAATACTTATTCTATCTTCTACTGCAATAGGGAGTAGAATGGGTTCTAATGCCATACAGAGAAATGGTGGTTCTATGGATACTGGTCAATATGAAAGAATTATTGATACTAATACATCTAACTTTCGAACTGTTGGTTTGATATTATCATTGGTTGGAGGGTTTGGAATGTTATTAAGTGGTTTCGCATTTTATAATGAACTATAATTAAAAGATTTATGCGTATGTCATATAATTTATTTTATGTTCAACATTAGGACTTGAATACTTCTTAAAAGGGAGGAGATAATTTGAAAAATAATAATGATTTGTTATTGTCTTTAATTACTATAATTCTATTTAGTATTATTTTTATTACTATACTGATTTTTTATAATGATATTATTGTATTAAATAACTCAATGAAAAGTTTTACAAGAGAATATTATGATTGGAATATGGATTCATATAGGAACAATAATTATGCAAATATTGAGGTAACCACTTACATTATTAAGATGATCTTTGGTTTAATTTTGTTATTAGAATTTTCATATATTGTTAGCATTGAGAAATACTCAAATAAAATAGATAAAAAAAATTTGGTAATAAGTATAATCGTTGGGATATTAATTAATTATTTTATATCTGTTTCTATTCAGAATAATGTTGAGCACTACAGATTATTCATGACTATTTGTTTATGGTAAGATTAAATTACCCTAAATGGAAAAGCGGAATTCCCCACTTGGGTAACTAGGAATTCCTCATAAATGTAAAAGTCATTGCAGGCACCACAAATTAAATGTATCCTTGTAATTAACGACTAAATTGATTGCAAGGAGGATAATTGGAGGATGTTAACAATGACTCAACAAAATCATATCAGAAAAATGTATTTTGAACAAGGTATGAACATTAGTGAAATTGCAGAAGAAACCGAGTATGATAGAAAAACTGTAAGAAAGTACTTAAATCAAGAGGATTGGTCCATAAAACCAAAAAGAGTTCCAGCTAATAAAAACAAATCAAAATTAGATCCCTTTAAAGCAGAAATTGATACATGGTTAGAGGATGATAAGAGAGCTAGAAAGAAGCAAAGACATACTGCAAAGCGTGTTTTCGATAGATTATGTCTTCTACATCCTGAAGATTTTGATTGTGGATATAAAACTGTTTCGAATTATGTGACCCAACGAAAAAAAGAGATATATACTCAAAAAGAAGGCGCACTTCCTCTAGAACATATTCCTGGAGAAGCACAAGTAGACTTTGGTGGTGCTGATTTTTATGAGAATGGATTATTCCATTCAGGTCACTACTTGAATATTTCTTTCCCATATAGTAATCAGGGCTATACTCAACTATTCAAAGGAGAAAATCAAGAATGTCTTTTTCAAGGAATGATTAATATATTCAAACATATTGGGGGAGTACCTACTAGAATATGGTTTGACAATCCTAGTACAATGGTCACAAAGATATTAAAGGGCGGCAAAAGGGATTTGACAGATGCATTTTTACGTTTTCAAAATCAATATGGATTTGAAGCCTCATTTTGCAATCCTTCTTCTGGAAAAGAAAAGGGGTCGGTAGAGGGAAAAGTAGGTTATCACCGCAGAAATCTCTTAGTTCCAGTACCTCAATTAACAAATCTCATTGTATTTAATGAAGAGCTACTCATTAAATGTGATGAGGATGCAATTAGAGAACACTACAAGAAAAGCGAACTAATTTCAACATTGCATCAAATGGACAGACAGAAGTTAATACCCCTACCTGTAAACGAATTTGAGGCCTGTAGATATGAATTAGTAAGGGTGGATACATATGCTAAATTTAAGTTGGAAAACGGACTACACGAGTACTCAACAGCTCCAAAATATGCAGGAGAAAAGGCTCAAATTAAGATAACTGCATATGAGGTAATAGTCTTAGATGAAAGCTTAAGAGAGATTATTAGGCATCCCAGACTTTACGGAAATACAAAGCAAGAAAGTATGCAGTGGATTCCTTATCTAGAGCAATTATCTATTAGACCAGGTGCATTGAAATATACAGGAATTTATCAAATGTTACCAAAACCATTACAAGAATATATGGACATTTGTGGCAAAGGAGAAAGAGGAATTCTTCTTAAAGCAATTCTTAAGATTAGCAAAGCATCTGATTTTAACAGAGCTGTTAATGCAGTAAGTGAAGCTGTCTCCTATGGAGCTGTAGATCCTGATAGTCTTATGGCAATTCATTCACGTATGATAATGCCGGAATATAAACTAAAAGCATTATCATTACCTGATAATGTTCCTCCTCTAGAAAAGATTAAGTCTAATGCTCAAGCATACGATGAAATCTTAAAGAAAGCAGGAGGTCTATCATGATAAAATACACATTAGCAGAATGTTGTAAGATTCTTAAATTTAGTCAAAATATTGTTCTTAATAGTCAATTAGTTGAGGCAAACACTAACGAAGAATATCTTTTAACCATACTTAGAAAAGAAATCGAGCATAGGGAAAAGGTACGAAAAGAAAGATTAATTAAAAATGCAGGATTTTACACAAGGAAGCACTTTGACACCTTCCGATTTGATGATGTAAATATGCCCGCAGGAATTGATGCAAATTATTTGAGAGAGTGTAAATTTATTGAGGAAAAGAAGAATCTAGTTTTCTTTGGAAACACTGGTAGTGGGAAATCCCACCTTGCCCAAGCCCTTGGATTAGAAGCATGTAATAGAGGCAAGAACGTTAAATTTTTTAGGACAGCAGCTCTAGTAAACCGTTTATCAGAAGCAAAGAACGAAAAGACACTAACCCAATTTATGAAGCAAATTATGAAGGCAGATATGTTAGTTCTCGATGAATGGGGGTATGTCCCCTTAGATCGGGATGGAGCTAGACTATTATTTGAAATAATATCAGAATGTTATGAAACGAAAAGCATTGTAGTAACGACAAATATTGAATTTACACGCTGGGCAACTGTACTTTATGATGAACAAATGACTAGTGCCCTTCTAGATAGACTTTTGCATCACTGTTATCTTCTTATATTCAATGGTGATAGTGATCGAATGAAAAATTCACTCATTCGGTTAACATAAAAATTCCCCACCGGTGCCTGGGGAAAAAACTTTTACAAAAGTGAGGAATTTCCCCTTGCAAAAAACA
>CAZHLF010000010.1:7625-22840 GCA_964532845.1 uncultured Tissierella sp. | reverse complement strand
ATAGAGTTGCTAGAATTTCAGACGGCATTATGAGACACATGATCATTAGAGAAGATGAATAATCTAAGGATGGTGATTTAATGAATAATGTAACGTTAATAGGCAGACTAACAAGAGATCCTGAATTAAGATACATTCCTTCAGGTCAACCAGTATCAACATTTACTTTGGCTGTAGACAAGGGTCTATCCAGAGAGAAAAAACAAGAAATGGAATCAAAAAATCAGCCAACAGCTGACTTTATCAGAGTTGTAGTATGGGGAAAACAAGCTGAAAATTGTGCTAATTACCTTGTTAAAGGAAGATTAGTAGGAGTTCAAGGCAGAATTCAAACAAGCAGCTACAATGACAACACTGGAAATAAAAGATATTCCACAGATGTTGTAGCAGGCCAAGTTGAGTTCCTAGAGTGGGGCGACAACAATAACAGACAACCATCTAGCGGTGGTGGTTTTGACAATAGCTCCTTTGATTATCCAGGTATTGAAGGCTTCCACCCTACAGACAATGATGATATTCCATTCTAAGAGGGAGGGAAAAAAGTGCAAAGAAAATTCAAGCCAAGAAAAAGAGTTTGTGCATTTTGTGCAGACAAATCAAAGGCAATTGATTATAAAGACATTAACAAATTAAAGAAATATATAACTGAGAGAGGCAAGATTCTTCCAAGAAGAATTTCAGGCAACTGCTCAAAGCACCAAAGAGAATTAACAATTGCTATTAAGAGAGCAAGACAAGTAGCATTACTTCCATATAGCGCAGAATAAGAGAGGGCAACCTCTCTTTTTTTTTTACGAATAGTATTTCCTTAATATGAAAGATACCTTTTTCGTTGAATATAGAGTATAATATTAGTATATGTCAATTTAAGCATCACATAGTTAAGCATTAAAATATGGGTATTATTTAAGGATAAGTTTTTCTTATATTAGATTGAGGTGTATATTTTGAAGGAAGAGAAACAATTTGATTTTGAGCCACTAGAGTCAATTGGTATAATATTATTTATGACTATATATGCATTAGCAGGGATATATATTTTTCCTGTTAATTTGATATTCCTACCTATTCCCTTTATATATCTGGGAGTAAAGAGGGGACTTTCTCAAGGGATAATTAGTTTTTTAGTTGTTGCCCTATCCATTACAATTATGGTTGATATACCTAGCGGTATACTTATGGTACTTTTATTTCTGCCTGTATCCTATACAATAATGGATGGAATAAAGTATAGAAGGAGTTCTTTAGAAATATTAGGTCTCACTTCTGCTATCCTTTTCGTTTCTACATTGTTATTTTATGGGATAACACAGAATATAACAGGAGTAGATATAATCTTTAGTATGGAGGAAGGATTTAATAGAATTTTAACAATGCAAACTGAAATGTTTCAGGAAATGGGCCTTTCAAACTTTGAAATATTGAAGACAATTGAAGAATTAGAAGGAACATATAAAATATTCATGTGGATTTTCCCAGTTATAATATTGGCATTTTCCATATTATCAAGCTATTTAAACTATTACATATCTGTTCAGGTTTTGAGAAAGTCAGGAATTGGAATAATTTCAGTGCCTAGGTTTTCTAAATTTAGACTTCCCAATAATATCCTGCTTGGTATCACAATAATGTTAGTATTTAGCTATATAATCAAAGCTTTACAGATTAATTTTTCAGATGTTGTATTTTTAAATATAGCTGCTTTAATCTGGTTTATGTTTACAACCCAAGGCTTATCCGTTATAGATTTTTATTTAAAAAACTATAAATTTAAACCAGTTGCCAGGGTTATTACTATTATCTTTTTTATTTTCTTTAGACCGTTAGGTACAATGGCTTTCTTAATTGGTGTAGTTGATACCATAATTGATTTTAGAAAATTTAGGAAAAGTAATGCATAGTAGGAGGTAGCAAATGAAAGATAAAAAACTATTTAGCTGGTCTGATACTAAACTTTATCTCATTGTTATAGGATTGATGGTTATAGTAATTGCCTTTTATCAACCTGTCCTTGCATTAATAGGCGGTATTATACTTCTGTATCTAATATTCTATGATTTTAAGAACCTTAATGAAAAGAATAAGGAGTGGGCCAAATACTTAGAAGAACTTTCTAGTGAGTTCGATTCAGCAACTAAGCATGCAATATTTAATATGCCATTTCCTCTTGTATTAGTAGATGAAAAGGGGAGTGTTACTTGGTATAATACCCCTTTCTTAGATATGATAGTAGAAGAGGATATACTTAATGAAAGGATTTATGAGTTAGTTCCAGAATTAAAAATGGAGGAGCTACTAAATACTGATGAGGATAAACCTCTGAATATACAATATGGTGGTAAATATTATAAAGTCTATCCAAATTTTGTAGATTCTAAGAAAAACAGCATAAAGAGTAGCATCATAATGCTTTATTGGGTAGATAATACTGAATTCAAAATCCTTAGTGAAACACATAAGGATGAAAAAAGTATTATAGGTTTAATATATGTGGATAACTATGATGATGTAAAGAATGCAACAGCAGATATAAATAGACCATTGGTACTTGCTGAAATAGATAAAACCATAAACTCATATTTTTCCAACTATAAAGGAATTGTAAGAAAATATGAAAATGACAAGTATTTAATAATTACTGATAATGCATCACTTGAGGATATAGAAATGAAGAAATTTGATCTTTTAGATCAAATGAGGGAGCTAAATATAGGAAATACTATACCAATTACTCTAAGTATAGGGGTATGCGCCATTGGAGAAACTCCAATGCAGTCCTATGAAAATGCAAAGGCTGCCATCGATATAGCTTTAGGTCGAGGTGGAGACCAGGCTGTTCTTAGAACAATTTCTGCTTTTGAATTCTATGGTGGCAAATCCAAAGCTATGGAAAAGCGAAACAAGGTAAAAGCAAGGGTTATGGGATATGCTCTTCGTCAAGTTATAGATCAGGCAGATAAGGTGTTTGTAATGGGTCATAAAAATCCTGATATGGATTCTGTTGGCTCAGGCATTGGTATACTAAGAGCAATAAGTAATCGCAATAGAAATGGGTATATGGTATTAAATGCAGAAAATCCATCAATTAAGAATTTATTTGATAGACTAAGGCTAGAACAACCACATCTTTTAGATAGGATAATAACTACTGAGAAGGCCAGGGAACTAATAGATGAAAATTCTGTAATGATTGTAGTAGACAATCATAAGCCTAGCTTTACAGAAGCACCTGAGCTTTTAGAGTTAATGGATAAGGTAGTTGTTATTGACCATCACAGAAGAGGTGCAGAGTTTATAAAAGACCCTGTTTTAACTTATCTAGAGCCTTATGCATCATCTACATCAGAATTGGTAACAGAAGTGTTATTATATATGGCAGATGATACAAATCTGACTAAGTTTGAAGCAGAGGCATTACTAGCAGGTATTACAGTAGATACAAAGAATTTCACATCACAAACAGGTGTCAGAACATTTGAGGCTGCTGCTACCCTGAAGAGGGCTGGAGCAGATACTACAATTGTTAAGAAGATGTTTAGAGATGATGTAAATACATTTGTAAATAAGGCTGAGGTAATTAAGTCAGCTAAAGTTGTATTAAAATGTATTGCCATTGGAAGATTAGAAAAGGAAATGGATGATTCCTTACTTATCGCTGCCCAGGCAGCAAATGAGCTTTTGAACATAAATGATGTAGAGGCATCCTTTGTTTTAACAAAAGCAGGAAATAAAGTTCATATTTCTGGTAGATCCATTGGTAATATCAGTGCTCAGCTAATTATGGAAAGGCTTGGTGGTGGTGGTCACTTAACAAGTGCCGGTGCCCAACTAAGTGGTGTTAATTTAGATGAAGGTGAAAGTCAATTAATTGAAACTATAGAGAAGTTTTTAAAGGAAGGTGCTAAGGATGAAGGTAATACTATTAAAGGACGTTAAGGGTCTAGGAAAAGAAGGGGATTTGGTTAATTCAAAGGATGGATATGCAAGAAATTTCTTGTTTCCAAAAGATCTTGCAATAGAAGCAACTCCCGGGAATCTTAAAAAGTGGGAAGATAGAAACAGACAATTAGAGGAAAAGAAACAAGAAGAGATCAAAGAAGCAAATCTTTTAAAGGAAAAAATAGAAAATCTAACTGTAGATATTAAAGCTAAGGGTGGTAGTGCTGGAAAACTATTTGGCTCTATTACATCACAGGATATTGCAACAGCCCTTAATGCTCAACATAAGATTGATATTGATAAGAGAAAAATTGATTTAAAGGATAATATCAAAACTACCGGACTAAAGGAAGTTGATGTAAAGCTTTATCCTGAAATTTCAGCAAAGCTAAAGATAAATGTAGAAGTACAGTAAAGGTGGGACTTAAATGGATGAATTCGTAGGTCGTATTCCTCCGCATAGTATAGAGGCTGAACAGTCAGTTCTTGGCGCTATGATGATAAATAAGGAAGCAATAAATACTGCAGTTGAGATAGTTAGGCCAGATGATTTCTACAAGGAAGCAAATAAAGAAGTATTCCAGGCAATCATTAGTCTATTTAATGCAAATGAGCCAGTAGATCTAATTACCCTAACAGAAGAGTTAAGAAGAAGAGGGACCCTTGAGAATATTGGAGGGATTACTTATCTTGCAAATCTTTCAGGAGGGGTTGCAGCAACTGCAAATACAAAGTATTACTGTAAAATTGTAGAAGATAAATCTATTTTACGTAGACTTATACATTCAAGTAATGAAATTATGACAAAGGCTTTTGAGGATAATGAAGAAATAAATGCAATCATTGAGAAAGCAGAAAAAAACATATTCGACATAACTCAAGGCTCTCACAAGGAAGGTTTTGCTCCAATTAATGAGGTGCTCCTATCAAGCTTTGCTCAGATAGAGGAAAGGGCAGCCAATAAAGGTACATTAACAGGACTAACTACTGGATTTGCGGACCTGGATAGAAAACTTTCAGGACTTCAAAAGAG
Source organism: uncultured Tissierella sp. (assembly GCA_964532845.1). Lineage (GTDB taxonomy): Bacteria > Bacillota > Clostridia > Tissierellales > Tissierellaceae > Tissierella_B. The sequence goes on along the minus strand of CAZHLF010000010.1, from coordinate 17,868 downwards.
TGATTTGGTTCTTCTGGCTGCAAGACCATCTATGGGGAAAACTGCATTTGGAATCAATATTGCTACGAATTCAGCCCTTAAGGCTAATGCCAAAGTAGCTATATTTTCTCTGGAAATGTCTAAGGAACAGTTAGTTCAGAGAATGATAAGTGCCACAGCTCATGTGGATTTGCAAAAGATAATCAGTGGTAATCTGGTGGATAATGAATGGATGCAGGTTGTTAATTCCATGGGTCCATTATCCCAGATTAATGTTTTTATTGATGATACTGCAGGAATCTCCCTAATGGAGATGAAGGCTAAATGCAGAAGGCTTAAGGTGGAAAAGGGACTTGATTTAGTTCTTATAGACTACCTTCAGCTAATGAGTATGGAAGGTCATACAGAAAGCAGGCAGCAGGAAATATCTGCAATTTCCAGAGGACTTAAAGGACTGGCCAAGGAAATGGAATGCCCGGTAATAGCATTGTCACAGCTATCTCGTGCACCGGAATTAAGGGCAGATCACAGGCCTATACTTTCAGACCTTAGAGAGTCAGGAGCTATAGAGCAGGATGCCGACGTTGTAATGTTCCTATATAGAGACGAATACTACAACCAAGAATCAGAAAAGAAAAATATAGGTGAAGTAATAATAGCAAAGCACAGAAACGGTCCTACAGGAAATATAGAACTGGTATGGAAGGGCGAATATACGAAGTTTCTTAATAAAGAAAACTTTATGACAGACTAATCAATTGACAGTTGACAATGGACAATTGACAATTTATAAGATAATGAACTGAAATAGTGAATAACTATAGTGAGTAGTGAGTAGTTAAAGATAATGAACAATAACAAAAAACAATAACTGTAGGGGCAGACCTATGGTCGCCCAGTGACCTAAAAGTTTGTCACCTAAAAACAATTGTCATCTGTCAATTGTCCATTGTCAATTAAACAAGATTGTTAATTAAACAAAACCCTCCAGAATTTACATAGCCCAAGACATCTAATGATAAATCTGAAATGTCCTGGGTATATATAATTTACAGATTTCAAGGAGGTAAAATATGATAGATAATAAAATATTAGATGTTACAGATAGTGTAAAATGGGTTGGGATACTTGATCCAGGTCTTGTAACCTTTGACGTGGTTATGGAGACTAAATATGGAACTACCTATAATTCATACTTTATAGATGCAGATAAAAAAGCTATTGTAGAAACCTCAAAAGCTACTTTTAAAGACACATATCTTGATAAAGTAGGAAGAGTTACTAATTTTGAGGATATTGAGTATATAATTATGAACCATACTGAACCTGATCACTCGGGAAACTTGACTTATCTTTTGGACCTGGCTCCAAATGCAACAGTAGTGGGTTCAAGATCAGCTATAAGTTTTCTTAAACATATGATTGACAAAGAGTTTAAATTCATGATTGTTAAGGATGGGGATATTCTTAGCCTTGGGAATAAAACCTTGAAGTTTATTTCAGCACCTTTTCTTCATTGGCCAGACACTATGTATACCTATTTAGTTGAGGATAAAGTGTTATTTACTTGTGACTCCTTTGGAAGTCACTTCTGTGATGAAAGAATGTTTGATGATTTAGTTGATGATTTTGATGAAGCTTTTAAGTATTATTTTGAAGTAATTTTAAAACCATTTAGCAATTACATGATTCAAGCCATAGATAAAATTGCTGATTTGGATATCCAAATTATTGCTAATGGACATGGTCCGATCTTAAGAAAAGATTGGAAAAAATACGTTAAATTGTCCTATGAAATGTCTCAGGAAACTGAAACCCGCTGTAAGGATTTAAGGGTATTTATCCCTTATGTTTCAGCATATGGCAATACTAAAAAGATGGCTGAGAAAATTGCAGAAGGTATCAGGTTGGCAGGAGATATTGAAACTCTGGTAATGGATATCGAGCATGTAGATGTAAATGTGCTGGAACAAGAGGTATATAGATGCTGCGGCTTTGTAATAGGAAGCCCTACAATAAATCAAAATACGCTACTACCAATATATAAAATCTTAGCAGTAATTAACCCTATTAGAAACAAGGGCAAACTTGCAGGTGCATTTGGCTCCTTTGGATGGAGCGGAGAGGCAGTAAAAATTATTCAGGAAAATTTAAAGAATCTAAAGTTTAAGATATATGATGAAGAAGGATTAAAGGTCAACTTCATACCATATGAAAAGTCCGACGAGCGCGCTATTGAATATGGATTAGGCTTTGGAAAGCAATTGCTTGATAGTATGAAATAATAGCTTCGGAGGGTATCCTCCGAAGTTAATTTATGTTATGGAGGCAAAGATGGAAATCAGGGGAGAAAAAACCATTATTAGAGATTTAAAACTAGATGATGTATATAAGATGAGGCTATGGGGATATCATGACAATCCCCTTATTTCAGATTATAATTTTCCAGAATTAACTGATGAAGAGATAGTAAGATGGTACAAAGCTAAAACAAATAAGTGGAATAATAAGTACTTTGGTATATTTAGTAAGGATGAGGAATTTATTGGATATCTTGGAATTAAGGATATTAAAATATTTAAAAAGGAATCATATCTTGGTTTGGTCTTTGATCCAAATTTTGTAAGCAAAGGGTATGGCACTGATGCTTTTAGATCATTTCTTCGGTTTTATTTCTCCCAAATGGTAATGAAGAGAATGTATTTAGAAGTTGCTGAATTTAACAAACGAGCCTATAGGTTGTATGAAAAAATGGGCTTTAATCCTGATGGGTATTATCTGGATAAATTTTTCAACCAAAGTTTAGATTTACATAATTCCTATTATTTAAAAGAAGAATCTTCTTTTGTAATAAGTAAAGAAAAGTTATATAATTATATATACCGTATGAGATTAGATAAAGACGATTTTAGGATTTAGGATGGAGTTGAAACTATGAGCTTTACCCTTGAAACAACGGATATGGATTTAGGAGATACTCCTATTGAAAATATTTTTATAAATGATTATATGCCTATGGCAAATGGAACCTATGTAAAAGTATATTTACTAGGATTTAAGTATGCCCATGATAAGGATAATAAAATTGAGGTAACAAATTTTACGATTTCTAAGCATCTGGATATTCCATTGGAGGATGTACTTAGGGCTTGGGACTTCTGGGAAGAAAAGGGCATTATTATTAAGGAAGAAAACACTGATAAAGTAAATTATAAGGTTAAATTTTTAAACCTAAAGCAGCTTTTCATAAAAAACAATGTTTCTATGTTCAATCAAAAACAGGAGTCTAAAGAGCCAAAGCAAGATAAATTCTCCACTAAGGATTTAATCGAGGCCAATCAGATGCCTATTGTAAACAATATGTTCAATTCAATAGATTACCTAATGAGAAGACAAACCTCACCTGCTGAGAAAAAAATAATCCTTGAATGGATACATGATTACAATATGAACCCTGATGTTATTGAAAAGGCATTTTTCTATTCTGCTGAGAAAAAAGGCATCAGAAAGATGAACTATGTGGAAGGGATACTTAAAAATTGGTATAGTGAAGGTTTAACAAGTATTGATGCTGTAATGGCAAAGATGAAGGCAGAAGATGAAAACTTCTACAATGAACAGCAGATAATGAAGTCATTAGGTCTACAAAACAGACCAATTAGGGAAGATGAGAAGAAGATAATCCAAAAGTGGTTTAATGAATATAGTTTCTCTCTTGAGATTATATTAAAGGGCTGCGAAACAGATAAGAATGTGAAGCCTAGCATTAAGTATGTTAATGGCACATTAACAAATTGGTTTGAAAAAGGGGTTAAGACTTTAGAGGATATTCTTAATTTGGACAACCTTAAGCCTAAGACCGAAACAAAGGCCAAGCCACAGGTAAAAAAAGGAACTACCGCTAAAAATAGATTCCATAACTTTGAGCAAAGGTCTGATAAATATACCCCTGATGAGCTGGAAGCCATTGCAAGAAGAAAAAGAGATGCTCATTCCCAAAGAATAAAAGGAGAGGCTTAATTATGAACAATAATATTTTAAGAGAAATCTCCCTAGAGTATGAAAAGAAACGTGACAGACAACAAAGAGATAGACAAAGAAGAATTGATGAAGTATACAAAAAGATTCCTGCAATTAAAAGAATAGATGAGGATATTGAAAGAGTAAGTCTATCTATGGCAAAAAAAATAATTCAAAACCCTCAGGGATATAAATCAATTGCAGAAGAGACAAAAAACTCAATAGAATCCCTTAAAATGGAAAAAGCTTTTCTTCTTACCGAATCTAATATTCAGTCAGATTACATGGAGTTAAATTATTACTGCAGTACATGTAAGGACACAGGATATCTAGAAAGTGGGGAAAAATGCAATTGCCTAAAGCAGGAGCTTGCTTCAAGGGCATATAGAATGTCCAATATAGGAGGGGTACTTCAAAAGGAAAACTTTAAAACCTTTAATATAGAGGTTTTTAGCAACAATAAATTTCCGGGTGAAGATATGACACCTAGGGAAAATATGGTAGATATCGTTGGGATAGCTGAAGGATTTATTGATCATTTTGATGAAGCAAATGGCGAAAACCTGTTGTTTTATGGTACTACTGGTCTAGGAAAGACATTTCTTTGCAATTGTATAGCAAAGGCCCTTCTTGATAAAAACAAGATTGTAATTTATCAGACTGCATTTACAATTCTAGATATTTTGGAAAGAAGAAAGTTTGGCAAAGATACCAGTGAAGTTAACGATTATCAGTATAATCTCCTATTTGATGCAGATTTATTAATTATTGATGATTTGGGTACTGAGGTTACAAACACCTTTACCAATGCAGAGATATTTAACATAGTAAATACCAGGATAATTGCAGGCAAAAAGACCCTTATCTCCACCAACTTAACTCCTTCTGAGATATCGGATATCTACTCAGACAGAGTGTTTTCAAGAATTTTAGCTCGTTTTGTGCCATTGAAATTTTATGGCATGGATTTAAGATGGGAGTAGTATGTTTTAACAATAAGAAAGCTGTCTCTTTGAGACAGCTTTCTTATTGTGCTAGATTTATTGCGCTTTCATTAATTCAAAATATTGTTGTATTAATTTAACATTTTTAAGTTTTAGCTTATCAATTACCTTATGATATATTTCCATATCTCCAGATGTATAGATTTCAAGCTTGCCTTTAGTTCCGGTTTTTTCTAGAGTATTCTTTTCCAGATACATTCTTGCAGCCTTTGCTTGTTGAAAAGCAGGATCAATGATCTTAATCATAGGGGCTGCTTCCTTGAAGTAGTTTTCTACTATTTGGAAGTGAGTACATGCCAATACTAGATTTGATAAAGGTCCCTTATTAAGTAAATTGTTGATATGATTATTTATGGTCTTTCTTAATTCAACACTATCAAAATCCCCCCTATCAATTATGGTTGCCAGGGTTTTACTTCCTTCAGTGGTAATACTAAAGTCTTGATTTTGCTCAATAAGAAGTTTTTGATAGACTCCTGAATTAATTGTAAACTCGGTTCCTATAATGGATAGATTGTAGGTGTTCATGCTTGGAATCATTTTAACTGTAGGGGTGATTATATCAACTATGGGGAAAGAATATCTCAGCCTAAGCTCATTAGCCATTGTTGATATGGTGTTGCATGCTATTGCTACGATTTTTACATTGCTTTCTTCCATAAAGTCAAGTAGTTGCATACTTAAAGAAAGTATCTCTTCCTTGGATTTATTACCATATGGAACGTTTATGTTATCACCGAAGTAGATTATGTCTTCGCCTGGAATCAACTTTTGTAGTGCTTTGACAACTGTGAGTCCACCAATACCTGAGTCAATGACGCCGATTCTCCTGTCCATAATTTTTCCTCCCTGGTAAAATTATTTGTTGAAGTAAGCATATTGTAGCACATAAGACATAACAAATAAAGACACAAAACTACAATCGTTGATAAGGTACTGAAAATATATTTCTCACTTAGTTACAGATACAAATGATAAACATAATGTGTTACAATGAAATAAATAACTAACTGAAAAAGAAATAAAACAGTTTAATTATAGCTTAAATGAAGATATTAGAGCTGGTTTCAAAATTAAAGAAAGTATTAATGGAGGTTTATGATGGCAAAGAATAGTGGCAAAGGTATTCAGGACTATATTGTTAGGGTGTTGAATGGAATGGCTCTAGGGCTATTTTCATCTCTTTTAATTGGGCTGATAATTAAACAGATTGGTACATTATTTGGAATTGAAATTCTAATTCAATTTGGTAATATTGCTCAGAAGTTAATGGGTCCAGCAATAGGTGCTGGAGTAGCTCATAGTGTTGGAGCTCCACCATTAGGAATATTTTCAGCAGTAGTAGCAGGAACCATTGGTGCAGGTAGTATTTCTTTTGATGGGGCAACTGCCATAATAACCACAGGAGAACCTGTAGGAGCATTTATTGCAGCCCTAGCTGGTGCTGAAGTTTCTAAGATGATAAGTGGTAAAACTAAAATGGATATAGTTCTTGTTCCTAGTATTACTATTATTACAGGTGGCTTAGTGGGCAACTATGTAGCTCCATATATTGCAAGATTTATGACTTATATCGGTGGATTTATAAATGCAGCAATAGAGCTTCATCCTATACCTATGGGAATCATCGTATCTGTTATTATGGGAATAGTATTAACACTACCAATTAGCTCTGCAGCCCTGGCTATATCTCTTAAGCTTGCAGGTTTGGCAGCAGGAGCATCAACTGCAGGATGTGCAGCCAATATGATCGGATTTGCTGTGGCTTCCTATAGAGAAAATGGATTTGGCGGACTAATTGCTCAAGGAATAGGAACATCCATGCTGCAGATTCCTAATATCGTAAGAAATCCATTGATTTGGATACCAGCTATAGTAGCCTCAGCCATAACAGGTCCATTATCCTCATATGTATTTAGAATGACCAGCAACAGTATTGGAGCGGGAATGGGTACTAGTGGACTAGTTGGACAATTTGCAATGGTTGATGTAATGGGTGCAAGTCCAAAAACTTTTATATTAATTTTTCTGGTACACTTTATCTTACCAGGAGTAATTGCATATGGAGTCTCAGAATTTATGAGGAAAAAAGGCTGGATTAGACCAGGAGATATGAAACTTCAAAAATGATTTACCTTGACAATGAGTTTTGGAATGGGTATACTAATATTTAAATTAATAAAGAGCAAAGATGGGAAGTAGTAAATAATGAAGCCTTTTAGAGAGTCAGTATCTGGTGAAAGCTGATAGGTAGAGGTGTTGAATCCGTCCCTGAGCTAATGAACATTGAGTGAGCCTTAAAGGCTAACTAGGGTGGCAACGCGGGTTAACTCTCGTCCCTTGAATTATAGGGACGGGAGTTTTTTATGACCTAACCAATGTATGAAGCAATTTGATAATAGAAAATTCGTTCACGGTTTCGGTCTTGAAGAATTCTAGAGTTCATTCCGTTTAAAAATCCTACATCTTTCAATTTACTAAAAGGTCTATCTTAAGGGACGTGGATTAACGGATTTTTAACTACATTCACTAAGAATTCAATCAAGCCCTGCAAATGTTCACTATATTTTCATTATCAATTGCTTATATGTTTTTAAAACTATTCACTATTCACTATTAGTTATTAACTATATTTAAAGAGGAGGAGTTTTTATGTTAGATATCAAAAGAATTAGAGCAAATGCTGATGAAGTAGTTGATGCATTAAAGAAAAGACATGGTAATTTTCCTATAGACAGAGTACTGGAGCTAGATGAGCAAAGAAGAAAGTTACTTGTTCAGGTAGAAGAGATGAAGGCAGAGCAAAACAGAACTTCAAAAGAAGTTCCGAAATTAAAAAAAGAAGGCAAGGATGTTACTGAACTTTTCAACCAAATGAAGGAGCTTTCAGAAAAAGCAAAGGAATTGGATGGAGAAGTTAAAGTAATAGATGAGGAATTAAAGGCTACATTACTTCAAATTCCAAATACACCACATAATTCTGTAGTTGAGGGAACTAGTGATGCAGACAATGTAGAGATGAGAAAATGGGGAGAACCAAGGGAGTTTAAATTCCAACCAAAGGCTCACTGGGATTTAGGAACAGATTTAGGAATTCTTGATTTTGAAAGAGCTGCAAAGATTTCAGGAGCAAGATTCAGTGTGTTTAAAGGCTATGGAGCAAAACTTGAAAGAGCTATAACTGCATTTATGCTTGATCTTCATACAAATGAGCATGGATATACAGAAATGGCTACTCCATTTATGGTAAATAGAGATAGTATGATTGGAACAGGACAACTTCCAAAATTTGCAGAAGATATGTTCCATGTGCCTGCAAAGGACTTCTATCTAGTACCAACAGCAGAAGTTCCTCTTACGAATCTATTAAGAGATGAGATAATTGATGTAGAAGAACTGCCAATATACTATACAGCATATACACCATGCTTTAGAGCAGAGGCAGGTTCAGCTGGAAGAGATACAAGAGGATTAATTAGAAATCATCAGTTTGATAAGGTTGAAATGGTTAAATTTTCAGCACCTGAAAATTCATATGATGAGTTAGAGAAATTAACAGCCAATGCTGAAGAAGTATTAAAGAGGTTGGAGATTCCATACAGAGTTGTAATGCTAAGCACTGGAGATTTAGGATTCTCATCAGCAAAAACATATGATGTTGAAGTTTGGATGCCAAGCTATGGCAGATTTGTAGAGATTTCAAGCTGCAGCAACTTTGAGGATTACCAAGCAAGACGTGCAAATATCCGTTACAGGAATGCAGAAGGAAAAGTAGAGTTCCTTCATACTCTTAATGGTTCAGGACTTGCAGTGGGAAGAACATTTGCTGCAATACTTGAAAACTACCAACAAGAGGATGGAAGTATAATTGTGCCTAAGGTACTTCAAAAATATCTAGGTGGATTAGAAGTAATTAAATAAATTGATAACAAAAAGGCTTCTGTAGATTTTTCTATAGGGGCCTTTTACATTGTTATGTTTCGTATTATTTGATAATATAAGAAATAAGGGTAAATATATTAATATGCAACATTTTTTATCAAGTAATTAAAATGGATGTGATTAAATGAAGAAATCTTTAATATTGATATTAGTCTTATTTATACTGGTGGGCAGTAGCATAGGTTGTGGAAAGGGAGAGGCTTTAGGCTCAGAGCTCCTTTTGGAAGATGATCTTAATGGTGTAGACTTAGAGACTATAAGCCATTATGAAATAGATGTCCAAATGTTTGAAAAACAAAAGATGTATACTGGAAGACAGTATACTACTTATACCAATAATACTGGAGTAGAACTTCAAGAGCTGTACTTTCATCTATATCCCAATGCTTATAAAACTTTGGAGGGAGCACCAATAATCCTTCAAAATGGATTTCCTGATCCAATGAGTTATGATGTTGGGTTTATTGATGTCCTAGAGGTCTCTATTGAAGATTTAGATTTGGAGTATGAAGTTATTGGTGAGGATGAAACGATTTTAAAGGTAAAACTTAATGAGCCTTTGGCTGAAGGTGAAACTATTAAATTGTTTCTAGGTTATGATGGAAAGCTACCGAATTCGGAGGATAGATTTGGCTATGGACAAAGAGTTTTAAACTTTGGGAACTGGTATCCAATTCTTTGTGTTTATGATGAGGATGGGTGGAACTTAGAGCCATATTATAAACTGGGAGACCCTTTTTATTCAAATCTTGCAAATTATAATGTTAGAATTACAACTGATAAGAAAAGCATAGTTGCATCAAGTGGAAATATACTATCTGAGGAAGTTGTACAAGATAAAAAGGTTTATGAAATTGAAGGAAAATTAATTAGAGACTTTGCTTGGGCTTTAAGTCCTTATTTTAAGATCAAGGAATCCAAAGTTGATAATACAAAAGTTAAACTATATTATTTAGATGAAAAGAGTACTACTGTTAGGTATGCCTTAAACGCTGCAACCGACTCCATTAAGACCTTTAATAAAAGATTTGGAAAGTATCCTTATGAAGACTTTAATGTAGTTATGACAGAGTTTTCATCTGGAATGGAATATCCTGGTATAGTTTTTATTAGCAATGACTATTTTAACTATGGAAGTCGTGACGTTCTGGAACAGATTATTGTCCATGAAGCATGTAATCGCCCAGAAAAAATGGAGCCAGATAAGATTGTTCGAAAAAACAATACCGAACATCGCCGATATAAAGAGGTAGAACATAAAGAAAAAAAGGCTTCTCCTGTTTTTCACTTCGGGATTG
>CAZHLF010000010.1:0-7615 GCA_964532845.1 uncultured Tissierella sp. | reverse complement strand
TATTTTAACTATGGAAGTCGTGACGTTCTGGAACAGATTATTGTCCATGAAGCAGCGCATCAATGGTGGTACGGTTTAGTTGGAAGTAATCAAATAAAAGAAGCCTGGTTAGATGAAGCCCTGGCTACTTATTCTGAGGTAATTTATACTAGTGAGATCCATGGCAAGAATAAAGGTAGAGAATACTATAATAAGTATATTAGCCAAGGCTTTGAATATGGAAAGAGATATCTTGGTGAAAATGAAATAGTAAATAAACATCTTAATGAGTTTGTAGGCTGGAATGATTACAGCATATTAGTATATTTAAAGGGTGCAATGTTTATTAACCAGATAAAAGTAAATTATGGTGAAGATACTCTTTATAGGATTTTAAGTGAATACTATAAGGAATATAAATTCTATAATGCAACTACAGAAGATTTTATTAGAATTTGTGAAGAAGTAACAGGTAGTAGTTTTAAACGATTGGTTGATACCTGGTTAAATTAAAGGGGAGCTTTATGAAAAAAAGAGTATTAGTACTATTTATTATATTAACAATATTTTTATCCAATATTTCTTTTGCTTCTATTGGTTATGAGGATAAGGCACGATCATATATCTTAGCCGACTTCGATTCAGGAAAAATACTAGCATATTATAATGTTGATGAGATGTTGGAAATTGCCAGTACTACAAAGTTACTTTCATATTATATAGCAATGGATGCTATAAAGGCAGGAAAGGCAAACCTAGATGATATGGTCCTTATTGACGAGGATGCTGCAAAGCTTACAGGCTCTAGTTATAACTTAAAAGCTGGAGAAGTAATCTCTCTGGAAAAGTTAATGAAGGCATCTATAATAGTTTCAGGAAATGATGCTACATATGCCATGGCAAAACATATTGCAGGAAGTGAAGGGGAATTTGTCAATCTAATGAAGACTAAGGCTAAAGAACTAGGTCTTTCAAATTATGAACTCTATAATTCCTCAGGACTACCCCTTACAAATAATGGAATCCAGAATAAAATGACAACGATGGACCTATATAAAATAGTGGTAAGTCTTTTAAAAACTCATCCTGAAGTTTTGGAAATATCAAAAATACCTTTTATTAGTGAGCCTTCAAGAAAGTTTTTCTCTATGAATACTAATCCTCTCTTAAAGCTTGTTGAGGATGTAAATGGACTAAAAACCGGCTCCACTATTAAGGCGGGATACTGCTTTGTTTCAACTATTAACTATAAAGGAATTCCTAGAAGAACTGAGGATCTTCGACTTATTGGTATTGTAATGGGTTCAAAGACATATGAGGATAGAAATGTACTAAGCAAGGCTCTTGCAAAGTATGGCAAGGATAATTATGAAAATAGAATTATACTACACCCTGAGCTTTCTGTACAAAATCTTTCTATTCCAAAAGGTGAGCCAGATATTATTTCTCTTTATCCTGAAGATGGATTAACTAAATTAATAAATCCAAAGACTAAAGTAGAGCTGGATATTAAATTAAATGATGTTAATCTACCATTGGATGGAAATACAAAGCTTGGTACTATAACAGTTATTGAAGATGGAAAAACTATTTTCACCTCTAATCTGGTAAATAAAGTAGCAGCAAAAGAAGCAGATTATAAGACATTAGCTTTAAGATTCTTTTCCCATCTATTTGAAGCACAGGAAGCCATTTTTCATTACTAACAAGGTTTAATTGACATCAACTTCAAATTGTTGTAAAATTATGTAGTGTGATTATGCGCCTGTAGCTCAGTGGATAGAGCAGTGCCCTCCTAAGGCATGTGCGGAGGTTCGATTCCTCTCAGGTGCGCCAATATGACCTAACCCAATTTGCGGTATTTGCAAATTGATGGTAGGTTAATCGCAATGAGCACCAAATTTGCACGAACGCAGAGAGTGAGCAAATTTGAGTTGCGAAACTGCTATTTAGGTGATGTTATGGATGAAAAGTTCATGTTGGAAGCAATAAAGGAAGCTAAAATGAGCACCTACGAAGTACCGGTAGGTGCTGTTATTGTACATGGAGGGAAAATCATAGGCAGGGGTCATAATATGACTGAAGGAGATAAAAACCCCTTAGCACATGCAGAGATTATAGCAATTAAAGAGGCTAGTGATTACCTTGGAGGTTGGAGATTAATCAATTGCACCATGTATGTAACCTTGGAACCTTGTGCAATGTGTGCAGGAGCAATAGTTAATTCAAGGATCCCAAGACTTGTAATAGGGACTATGGACTCAAAAAGAGGATGTTGTGGTTCTGTAATGGATTTAGTCAGACATCCAGATTTTAACCATAGGGTAGATTTAACAACCGGGATTCTAGAGGAAGAATGTAGCAACCTTCTTAAAGATTTTTTTAGAAACCTAAGAAAAGGTAATATTAAAAAGGATTAAAAACATGGAGAAGTACCCAAGTGGCTGAAGGGTCCGCTCTCGAAAAGCGGTAGGTCGGGAAACTGGCGCGAGGGTTCAAATCCCTCCTTCTCCGCCAATATAAAGCTATGTTATCTTTGGATGACATAGCTTTTTCTATACATCCATTCTATAAATGTTAACAATGTTCACCAATCTGAATAATATGTTAATGAATGAATATTTGAATGGAGGATATAAAATGAACTTAAATTGCAGATTTGTAATGAAATCAATTGAAACTCACCTTTTCTTTGCGAGAATTATGAAGGAACACGCATTATTTTTACAGTTGGGCTTCACACCAAGAGATTCTAATTATACTCAAAGGGCTAATAAAATAAGGATGGAATTTGATAGGTTTTTATGGGATGTAATCAATATATCCAATGGAAAAATTAGTGAGAATGTAGTTGAATCAGAAGAAATTGTAACACCATTTACATTAAGAGCAGAAAATAAAACTTCTTTTTATACAGGCATAAATATACCTACTGAAATAACAAGGGCAGAGCTTGAACTAGAGTCAGGAGAGTGTAGGAGATTTGATTCCAGAACTGAACAAGCAGTTAGAAGGCTCAATGAAAGGGCAATATGCTTAATTGAAGAAATAATTGATTTTAAAACAGAGATTTTAGATAATGTTATTGAATGCAAGATGTTTACGATGAATTATCCATTGTTAATTGATCACATTTTAAGAGAAGCTAGGCTATATTTAAGAACTATTAGAAGTCTTCAGGAAGGAGAAGGGATTGATTTAGAAAAGGAAATGTATGAACAAGAGCTTTTCTGGAACAGGATAATGGCGGAGCATTCCAAATTCATACGTGGTCTATTGGATCCAACTGAAGATGATTTAATAAATGCTGCAAATGATTTTGCCATAGAATTTGATGAGTTGGCAGAAAGGGTATTAGAAGCAATGAAGAATTCATTACCTTTAGATGAAATAACGGAAGATAGTCTAGAAGAAACCAGAGAGGTTAAACAATTTAATACAGCTGGAACAGAAGGAATACTTGAATGTAAAATTCAATCCATAATATTACCATTATTAGGAGACCATGTATTAAGAGAATCAAATCATTTCATTAGACTGTTGAAAAAATTTCAGCAATATGATTACAATAGACCTTCCTCTTATTGAGGAAAGGATTGTTTTTAAGGGAAAATAAGGGATCTATTTAGAAAGCTAATTTATTTAACTTTACAAAGATAAATTTATGTACTAGAATATACTTTGGAATAATCATAAAGGAGTGTAAGTATGGCACATTTTATTGAAGAAATGGTTCATTATGTAGCATATGGTTTAGAAATCATCGGAGTATTTATTATTTTAATGTCTGGAATTAAGGCATTGTTATTGTTTATAAAGGGTGGAATGACCTTTTCAAATCCTCATGTATCATTAATACTTGCCCAAGGTATGAATACCGCACTTGGTTTTTTACTTGGAGCAGAGATTTCATTGAGTATCATAGTGAAAAGCTTGGATAATCTTTTAATACTACTTGGTATAGCTGGATTAAGAGTAGGATTAACATTTGTACTACACTGGGAAATTCATCAGACAGAAAAGATTTGTTCTGAGCATGATGAGCTGTGTAAACTAAAATAGTATTCAAATAAGATACAATTTATAAAACCCCCCTAGGCTTAAATGCTTAGGGGGGTTTATTGATAATTGATACCATGAGAATTATGTTGCATATTGTCGAATTAGGGTATAATCTGATATAGAAATCTAATTATAAAGGATGATATAATGAGACGCTTATTTAAGTTACATAAAAGACCATCATGGTACGAAAAATCAAATTATAGAAAAAACGTTATTACAGCAATTATTTTCTCAATCGTCTTTTTATCCATCGGGCTTTTCTATCTAAGGTTTTCATGGATTAAATATGAAAAAATGGAACAGAAAGATGCTTCTAGCTTGGCTGAGTCATTGGGGTCAATGCTTCATGTAGAATATATCGATACTTTAACAAGTAATGAAGGCGACATAAGTAAAACAGAATATAGTATGCTAAAAAAGAATCTTATGAATCTTGTTCATACTACAAATCAAATACATAATGCTTATCTTCTAAAATTAAATAATGATAAAATAACAATTTTAATAGATGCAGAAGACCCTTCCTCATCCATTTACTCTCCACCTGGACAAGATTATGAGGAAGCTGAACAGTCTTACTGGGAATCTTTTCAATCAGATAAAACAATAATTACAAATCCTGTTAAGGATAGATGGGGAACTTGGATTAGTATTCTTGTACCCTTAATTGAACCATCCAATGGAGAAGTACAAGCTGTTTTTGGTATAGATTACTCAGCTTCTGAATGGAACTTAAGGATTTGGAAGCAAATGGTTCCTGACATGATAATAATAATAACCTTACTTCTACTTTTTTTAGCTTTACTCTACACTAAATTTCAGCAGTCTATGCTTAAGTGGCTAAGTAAAAAATTACAATACGATGAAGCTTTGTATCATGGTGTTTTTAACCAAGCTCCTATAGGTATAGGAATAGTAGATAATAAAAATTTCGTGATTCAATCTGAATACGATGATATAAACATAAATTCCATTTTTGAAAAGATTATAGGTAGAAGTAAAAAGGAACTAAAGAACATCACATGGGAAGATATAACACATCCTGATGACTTAAGAGCTGATTTAGATATGTTCCAAAAATTCAAATTAGGTGAAATTGAAGGATACTCAATGGAGAAACGCTTCCTAAAACCTGATAAATCAAGTGTATGGACAAAGATGACAGTATCTTCTCTAGATGGAATTCCAGATGGAAAGGACATGCATTTATGTCTTTTGGAAGATATTTCTTTAAGAAAGGAAGCTGAGGATTGTTTAAAAGAAAGTGAAAGAAATAAATCTGTTCTTTTATCAAATTTACCAGGTATGGCCTATAGATGCCTTTATGATAAAAATTGGACTATTGAGTTTGTTTCAGATGGGTGCTATGCATTAACAGGCTATAAACCAGAAAGCCTTATAAATAATAAAGAATTATCATATAACGATATAATCACATCAGAATATCGTGATTTGCTTTGGAATGAATGGAAATACATCTTGTCAAATAAACTTCCATTTAAGTATGAATATGAGATCACTACAGCTTCAGGAGATACAAAATGGGTCCTTGAAATGGGTGAAGGAATATATGATTCAAGTGATGAAGTAATAGCATTGGAAGGGATAATTCTTGATATTACAGATAAAAAGATTGTAGAAGACAAGCTTAGACATATAGTTAAACATGATCCTTGGACTAATCTTTATAATCGTCGTTATCTTGAAAGAATACTACAACAAGAATCAACTAATCAATTAAATACAAAGAGAGCTTTAGTGGGAATAAATCTTAATACAATGTATTCTTTAAGCCTAACATATGGATTTAGCTATAGTCAAAATTTGCTAAAGAAGGTAGCTGATATTCTTCAGTATTATTGTAATGATAATATAAATTTGTATAGTACTTATGAATATAGGTTTGTTTTTTATGTAAAGAATTATGAAGATTCTAAAGAATTATTGGGGTTTTGCCAGGATGTTTCCACTGCAATTATGTCTATAATTTCCAATGAACGCATAGGTGGAGGTATTGGAGTAATAGAAATTGATGAAATTAATAGATTAGATATAGAACAGCTTTTGAAGAACCTACTGGTAACAACTGAAATAGCTATGAAAGCTGATATAAATAGTTTAAGTATACTTTTCTTTGATAATGAAATGGCTGAAAAGATAAATCGTGATGATTATATAAGTCATGAGCTAGTAGAAATTGTTGAAGGTATAGATAGTTCAAGACTTTTCTTACAATATCAGCCAATATTGGATATTAAAACCAATAAAATTTCTGGATTTGAAGCTTTATGTAGGTTAAAGAGTAATAAGTACGGAAGAATATCACCTTTAGATTTTATTCCTTTAGCTGAAAAAACTAAGTTAATTATTCAGTTGGGTGAAATGATAACTTATAAAGCACTAGGATTTATTAAAGAGCTAGAAAAAAATGGGTATAAGGATATTGAAGTATCAGTCAACGCATCATCCATTCAACTACTAAGTGATAATTTTGTAAAGCATTTAAGTGATACTATCAAAAGTTTAGATATTAATCCTTATAGTATTGGAGTTGAGTTAACTGAATCAATATTCATGGATAACTATGATGAAATAAACAAAGTCCTTGGTACTTTGAAATCCATGGGAATAAGAATAGCTATAGATGATTTTGGAACTGGTTATTCTTCCCTAGCACGTGAAAGTGAGATTAATGCTAACTGTTTAAAAATAGATAAGTTCTTTATTGATAAATTAATGTATCTAAGTACTAACGAAACCATAACAAGTGATATTATTTCCATGGGACATAAACTAGGACATTGTGTTATAGCTGAAGGTGTTGAGCATGAAAAGCAGCTAAATTACCTAAAAACACATGGTTGTGATAAAGCTCAGGGATATTTCATCAGTAAACCTGTAGATGAAGATATTGCTTTTGAAGTATTAAAAAAGTACAATGGGACAAAAACCATAAACTCAAATTTAAATTCTATAGAACTAGAGGAAAGTAGCTGTGAGAGTTAATAAGAAGACTATTTCTATTAAAAACATTATAATTTTTACCTTTATATTTTCAATTTTCCTATCAACCCTAGGTATAGGATGGCTAATATTTAATCAATGGTCTATATCAACAAAGAAGACTACTGAGAAATTTGCAGTTGATGTTATTCAAAATATTGATAAAAAAATACAAGCATTCTTATATGTTCCATACCATATTAATGAAGTGAATCATCTTGTTTTAGAAAATAAAATTCTTGATATTAACAATGAGTATTTACGCGATAAATTTTTCGTAGGTGTTTTAAAAGCCCATAATGATGAAATCTATAGCTTTAGCTATGGAACTAAGAATGGAGAATATTATGGAGCGCGGAGAAATAAGGATGGAATAATTGAAATAATGCATAATGATGAAACTACAGGGGGTAATTCCTGGTATTATGCAGTAGATAATAATATGATTGCAGGGGATTTAGTACTTAAAGCAGGAAAATTTGACCCCCGTACAAGAGATTGGTATAAAGTTGCTGTTGATACAAAAGAACCTTCATTTTCATCTATATATAAACATTTTGTTAAGAAT